>JAQVZR010000032.1 GCA_028708105.1 Desulfoplanes sp.
ATTTGAGGCTGCAGCACACCTTCGTGACCAGATTGCAGGATTGAAAAAGCAGAGAGCATAGTCTGTCCATTGTAGCTGTACATGATATGCATTTGAATGTTCACGTTGAGAAACCTATGCCTAAACGATCTTTTACCACCTTGTATTATCAGCTCAAACTCCGGTACGGAAGCTTCCTGCCTTTTGTGATGGGTTGTTGTAGTTTTTTATTTGTTTTTTTGTATGGACTTTTTATTTATATGTATGTTGAGGGGTGGGGATTCCTGGATAGTTTTTATCAGGTTGTCATCACCCTCTCCACCGTGGGCTTTACCGAGACCCATGAACTTTCGGAAACCGGGCGGATGCTGACTTCCAGCCTTATTCTTCTGGGGGTTGGAACCTTTGCTTATCTGGTGGGGACCTTTACGCAGTTTCTGGTGGAAGGAAAGATCCAGGATATTTGGGGAAAACGTAAGATGCAAAAAGTCATCGATACCTTGAAAGATCATTTTATCGTCTGTGGATATGGCAGGATCGGGAGCGTCGTGGTCCGGGAAATTAAGAACGACGGGCTGCCTGTGGTCGTCATTGAAAATAATCCTCAATATGTGGAGATGCTTAAAAATCAGCAAATTCTTGTTATTGAGGGGGATGCTACAGAAGACGAAGTCCTCTTTGCTGCAGGATTAACGCGGGCCAAGGGGCTTATCGCCAGCCTGACCCAGGTGGCTGAAAATGTATATATTACCCTGACTGCCCGTCAGAGCTGTCCCGGGATCTATATTGTTGCCCGTGCAGATAAGGAAAGTTCGGTGCAAAAACTCCTGAAGGCCGGAGCAAACAAGGCGCTGACTCCGCATATGATCGGTGGTATGCGTATGGCCCAAATGGTCCTGCGGCCAAAGGTCACGGATTTTCTTGAACTGGCCCACCAGGGAGAGGACCTCCTGATGGAGGAAATCCAGATCCAGGAGGGATCAGAGTTGATCGGCAAGGACCTCATTTCCTCGGGAATCCGTCCCCGGTTCAACCTGATCATCATCGCCATAGGCAAGGAATCCGGGGCAATGATCTTTAATCCTGGTGCAACGGAAGTACTTGAACTGGGGGATGTTCTCGTGGCTGTGGGCAAGCACATAAGTTTTGAGCAGCTGGAGAGCATTGCCTGCGGATGTAATGGGGTGAAGGATACGCATGAGACACTGGCCCCTCCGGTGAGAGAATAGGAAAAATGGTTTTTGTCCGGGGAAGAGGCAGGTAGGGCCCCGTGCAGATCATTGTCCAGGAAGTTCACTCAGCTTTTGTGGTATTGAGATAACCGTTATGGAGAGGAGGATATCCGTATGGCACGCAGCACGCAACTTCCCTCCCGTATACGCCGGGTTGTGGACCGGGGCCGTGTCGGGTTGCAGTTTTTTTTGCCCCTGAAGTGGTGGTTTGTTGCTGTGATCCAGGGATTCCAACAAGATAATTGCCTTTTTCGGGGATCGGCGCTGACCTATGTTACCTCGCTGGCCATCGTTCCCTTTTTCGCCGTGGCTTTTTCCGTGTCCAAGGGGCTCGGTTTCCAGAATTCTGTGTATATCCAGAAATTTTTGCTCAGGGTTTTTGCCCAGAATGGCGAGCTTGTGGACCAGGTTATCCAATATATTAATAATACCAATGTGGCCACCCTGGGTATGCTTGGGGTGGCTTTTATTATTGTAACGGTTTTTTTGTTGTTCAATAATATTGAAACGTCCTTCAATGTTATCTGGGGGGTCAAGGCCGGCAGGACCCCTGTCCGAAAATTTACGGATTATCTGGCTCTGATCCTGATCTGTCCTTTTCTGGTGATCGCTTCTTTCAGTATAACCGCATATCTGCAAAAATCACATATTCTGGAGCAGGTTATGGGCGCGCCTTTTTTGCCGGGGCTGCGCGTTTTTGTCCTTGGTTTTTTTCTACCACTCCTTCCTGTGGTCTTGGGACTTTTTGTGATTTATACCGTGATTCCCAATGTCAGGGTGAAAATCCGCAGTGCCAGTGCCGGGGCTCTGATCGCCAGTATCCTGCTACAGGTCACCCAATGGTATTTTGTCCGTCAATCCATGGGGGGGCACAACTATAACGCCATTTATGGCAGCTTCGCTCAGGTTCCTCTGGCGTTTTTACTGATGTATTGGAGCTGGGTGGTGGTCCTTTTTGGTGCAGAAGTAAGCTATGCCGTGCAGAATTTTAAAAAAGCTCTAAATCCGGCATCGGGAAGTTTGGTGCAGGGGAGGGTATGCCTGCGGAAACACGCCTCAAGATCGGATTGGAACTGCTGATAATTATGACCCGAAGGGCGCGGTCAGGGCATGCACCTCTTGAAAGCAGTACCCTGGCCCAAAAGCTTCGGGTCCCCCTCAAAGATGTCAACAAGGTCTTGGATGAGCTCGTGGCCCTGGGGTTTGTGGCCCAGATATGTCAGGATGAAAGCATGGGCTATGGCCTGTATCGCCTTCCCCAGGCCCTGCGTCTTATGGATATCGTCAAAGCCCTTATGCGTTGCAGCCGTTGCCCCGAGAAACGAGAAAAAAGTGAGGACAGCGCGTTGGTCAGCCATGTGCTGGAAGCCTTTTATCGCTCAGCGTCACAGAGCCCGGAGAATATGACCTTGGAAGAATTTGCGGAAGTAGAGGGGGGCATGGGTGATGCAGAATAAGAATTGAGGGATGGGTTCCGGCAACCCATAGTGAACAATGATATTACATGAAAGAGGAAATGGCTGGTAATACGACCCGCCCCTAGTGTCGTATGGATTGAATGTCGTATAGATGATCCAGCTCATATGCTGTTTTATCTTGGGAACGCTGTAGCTGCTCGACAACGTGCTTCTGAATTGGCAACAAACCAAGAAAAAAAGTGTTCGAAATGCAAGGGGAGGATAGTATCTGTTCCTGTGCTGGGAAGGCCGACCCGACGGTCGGCCTTCCCAGGAAATACGGATTGCATTTCCAAGGGCTGTCTCAATGCTACATATTTGCGACACGTTGAACCTGAGAAGACACTCGCACCGTCCTAGCTCAAGGAGAGGGTTCCCTCTATGGGGTACATAGGGCGGATAAACCTATTTTTCTTTCTGTTTAACCTCATCCCAGAGCACATCCATTTCCTGCAGGCTCATCTCAGAAATATCCAGGCCCTTTTCAACCGCCAGGTCTTCCAGTTTTTCGAATCGGCTCAGAAATTTGTTGTTCGCTGTACTCAGGCAGGTATTGGCCTTGAGGTTGTGTCTGCGCGCATATTCCGTGAGGCTGAAGAGATAATCGCCAAATTCTTCTTCCATCTTTTTGGGGTCATTCTGCCGTTTGGCCTCCAGCCATTCCTGCCACTCTTCCTGCAATTTGGCTTCCTGATCCGTGTCCTTATCCCAGGTGAATCCGACTCTGGCAGCCTTGGCGTTGATCCTGTATGCCCGCAGCAGAGGGGGGAGAGAGCGGGGCAGGGAGGAAAAGACTTTTTTGTTTTCTTGCTGTTTCTCGGCTTTTTCTTCTTTTTTGATTTTTTCCCAGGTGGTGTACAGTTCGCCTATATCGGTGATGTTCTGGTCGCCAAAAACGTGGGGATGCCGACGGATCATTTTTGTAGCATTTTCTTCCCAGACCTGATCCAGGGAGAATAGTTCATGGTTGGTATACCAGTGCCCGATAAAAAGGAGCAGAAAAAAGACATCTCCCATTTCTTCACGGATTTCCGAGGTATCATCGGACCGGATTGCTTCGACCAGTTCAAAACATTCTTCAATTAGGTAGTCACACAACGATGCGGGGTTTTGTTTTTTATCCCAGGGGCAACCGGCAGGGGCTACCAGCCTGTCGATGACATCCAGGACGGACTGCAGAGCTACATTGTTAATTTTCACGTAATTTTTCCTGTTTTTCCTTGAGTTTTTCCATCCAGTCGGCGTGCCATAATTGTTTGAGCGAAGAACTTTTGGCGTGGAATTGGTCCTGCATGTCTTCGGGAAGAAATTGGGCAATGGCCTGGTTAACAGTGTTGATATAGGGGGCTATAACGGAGGTTTTGAGCAAAGGTGCCTTGGTCGAGAGGAAGGTTGTCAGAACGACAAGAATGATGCTGCACAGAAGCAAACCTTTTAAAAATCCGAGTCCACCGCCACCTACCCGATCAAGCCAGCCCAGCATGATCATTTTTAGAAACTGTTTGAGCAGGGTTGCCACAATAAAGACGCAGATCATGGTTCCAAAAAAGATTGCCAGGTAGGATACCGTCTGGGCATAAGCTTTGGTTTCAATGAATCGCTGCACATAGGGCAGCATCTGGTCATGATAGGTATTGGCCAGAAAAAAACTTAGCACCAGGCCAAGGATAGATGCTATTTCCCGCATCAGCCCACGGAATATGCCACGTATGAACAGGATGCCTAGAATTATAAGAAAAATGATATCAAGCGTGTTCATGGGTACCTCCGGAATCGCTGGATTGGTGTATGCTGAAATATTTTTTCAGGCTTTTCAGGCACTGGAAAAGCATGATCCGTAGTCATTTCCTGATAAAAAGTACAGTAACTATTCCCCCGCGGAAAGAACGTTCCGTATCTCCATGTCCAGCCCAAAAAAACTGAGATGGGTGCTCGGTACTTTTTTTCCCAGGGGAGCCTGACGGGACATACTCCGTACCGTAAGTCTAGGGACTCCACCTTGACAGCCCTGTTGTGAGCATTTACTTGAGAAATTCGTTTTTGCCCATGAAAATTATTCATAGCTGTTGAGAACAGGGTGTTGTTGTCGGATCTTTTTTCCTTCTTTCCCCTGGAAGAGATCTGCATGGCACCGGCGTGTTTTTTACGCAGTGCGTTTGATATACACAGCAAGAACGATTTTTCCATAATGATGCCAGGATGCTGTAGCTATTCAAGGCGCTATTTTTTTATAGAAAATATCCGCATGCCAGCGACACGTTGCACTACATCATAAAAAACTTTTTGTGAACCAAGGAGAAAAAATGGCCCTTGATATTCGTTTGGTAAAACTGGTTAATGGTGATATGGTCATCGGCAAATGGGATCTTGAAAATCGCAAAATCCAGGACCCCGCTATTCTGCAGACCGTTCCCACGGCCCAGGGCGAGATGCAGATGATGCTTTTGCCCTATGGTTATCCCTTTGACAACGACATCGATGGCGAAATTTCCATTGATCATGTCATCTACGAGTATAAATCCGTTCCCGAAGAATTAAAGACAAAATATCTTGAGGCCTCAAGCAATTTGACTATTTCTTCAGCCAGCGATTTGAGAAATCTTGAGAACTTTGGCAATGGTTCAGGAATCAGCGATTTACTGAGAAAATAATCATTTTTTTCCATAGTGACTGTGAAGATCCAAGGCACAAAGGCGCAGGCCATGCCCTTTGTGCCTTTCATTTTTTTTGGAGTCTCTTCCCCTAACCAATGCCGATAGATATTCCGGCGCCCCTATCCCCCATGAAAGAATTACTCCCTTTGTTTCCTCGACCCAGTCATTATCTGGGTAACGAGATTAACAGTGTGCATAAGCATCCGGCCGATGTTGCCGTCCGCCTGGCTCTGATTTTTCCTGATCTGTATGAGGTGGCAATGTCCTATCTTGGTCAGAAAATTCTTTATGATCTGGCCAACCGAAGGGACGATTGCTGGGCGGAACGGGCCTTTGCCCCCAGTGAAGAGGTTGCAGCTCTGCTCAAGGAATATCATGTTCCCCTGGCCTCTCTGGAATCCGATACACCTCTTGGAGATTTTCATGCCCTGGCCTTCAGTATCACCCATGAGCTATGTTATACCAATATTTTGTATATGCTCGATCTGGCTGGTATTCCTTTCTATTCCCAAGACAGGGACCAGCGTTTTCCGCTGATTATCGCCGGGGGGGGATGTACCCTGAATGCGGAACCCGTGGCTCCTTTTTTTGATATCATGGTCCTTGGGGACGGTGAAGAAGTACTGATGGATATTATTGATGCCATCAAGGCCGGGGAACGTGCCGGGGCATCCCGCCATGAGCTTCTTTGTTCCATGGCTAAAATCCATGGTGTGTATGTGCCCGCCTTTTTCAAAGAGCAGGGTGCAGGCAAGCCTTTATGTCCCGTTGATCCTACCTTTGCAGAGCTTGAAAAACGCAGTGTGGCGGACATCAATACCATTTCTTTCCCCACCCGACATATTCTGCCCTATGGTAAACCGGTGCATGACCGGTTTACCGTCGAAATTGCCCGGGGATGTACTCGAGGATGCCGTTTCTGTCACGCCGGGATGGTCTATCGTCCGGCCCGTGAGCGTTCCCTGGCTGAGCTTGGAAGGATCATAACCCAGGGGCTGAAAGAAACGGGGTATGAAGAAATTTCTTTTCTTTCCCTGAGTACTGGTGATTTTTCAGCCTTCCAGGGACTGTTTATGCAGACATATGCCCAATGTCGTCAACAGCAGGTTTCCATCTCTCTCCCTTCCCTGCGGGCTGGGTCGCTGAATGAGTCTCTGCTTTCGCGTATGGCTGAAATACGGCATACGGGGATGACGGTCGCCCCTGAGGCCGGGACCCAACGTCTTCGTGACGTGATCAACAAGGGAATCACGGAAGAGGAGATCCTGGAACATTGTCGTAAGGTCTTTGCCCATGGCTGGCAGGGGATCAAACTCTATTTCATGATCGGGTTGCCCACGGAAACCAAAGAAGACTTGGATGGTATTCTGGAACTCTGTCGCAAGGTTCGGGAAACCGCTGGAAAAAGTGTCAAGCGTTTACAGATTTCTGCCGCCATCTCTCCTTTTGTTCCTAAGCCGCATACTCCCTTCCAATGGGAACCCCAGATTTCCATGCAGCATATTGAAGAGAGTATTCAGTATCTGAGAGAGATTTTTAAGCCATACCGATTTTTTCAGCTCAAATGGCACCATTCGCATATGAGCTTTCTGGAAGGTATTTTTTCCCGGGGAGACCGGGCTCTGGCTCCGGTTGTTGAAAAGGCGTTTATGAAAGGCGCGCTGTTCTCCAGTTGGTCTGATCATCTCAATCTGGCTGCCTGGCTGGAAGCCATGGAAGAATGCGGACTTGATCCCCAGGCCTATGTCGGTGCACGGGATCTGGATGCTGTCCTGCCCTGGGATCATATTAATGCAGGAGTGAGCAAGCGATTTTTAAAGGCCGAACGCAGTCGCGCTTTCCAGGAAAAGCTTTCTCCGGATTGCCGTTACAATCCCTGTCGCAATTGTGGCGTTTGTGAGTCAGAAGGGCATCCTTCCATCCTGAAACAGACCGGCGAGGCTCCGCTCCGACACGTGCTGAATAATCCCAACCGTGATCAGGCGGATCATGACGAACCCCGTATCGAAGTGCCGCGCCAGGAAGATCTCATCCGCAAGGCATGCCATTACAGAATCTGGTACCAGAAACTTGGCCTTGCTATCTATCTGAGTCAGCTTGAGTTGCAGAAAATTTTTGAGCGAGCGATGCGCCGAGGCGGTCTGGCCACCAGTTTTTCAGCCGGGTATAATCCGTCTCCTCTGATGGCTTTTGGTATGGCTCTGCCGGTAGGTGTCGGCAGTCAGGCTGAGTGGGTGAATGTCTATTTTCGCGAAGAAGTGAGCGAAGAAGATATCGTGAGCCGTTTGAAGGGACAACTTCCTGAAGGAATGCGGGTTGTGGCTGCGCAACAGCTGGGGGCCGCCAAAAAACAGCCTCAGGCCGTTGCTGAAGAATATGTCTTGCAATTCAAGGGCACCAGAAAAGAGATGGATGAACATCGTGCACAGTGGACAAACTTTGTTGCCGGAGATTCTTTTCTGATGGACAAAAAGAGTAAGCTCGGCAAGGTGGTACCTGTCAATCTCAGACCGTTTGTGAAAGAGAGCTCTCTGGAGGATGGTGACCGTTTACGTGTGGTATTTGATTGGGAACAGGGATATGTCAATCCCCTTACTCTGGTTACATCGGTATGCCAGCACATGAGCCCGATGACCTTTTCCATGACCAAGGAACGGCAACTTTTCTAATTTCTTCTGGAAACCGGATACCTTACAAAAAAAGCGGGGACTCATGCATACGAGTCTCCGCTTTTTTGTAAGGTATCTGCAGGGGGGGTGGGCGGTAGCCTGTGCGGGACCGAATACTGTGTGTTACAGGGAAGATGGATACCATTTCCAAAACGTTCCTGATCCTGGACCGTTATGATGATTCCTCGTGTTTTTTTTGTTTCAGCCAGTTCATAATTTCGGCATCTTTTTCGAGCACAGGCATGGGAGATTGAGATTGCGCTGCATCTTTTTCTCCGGGCGTATGTTTGCGGCGTATGATCAGAAAGATGATCAGGCTCAGCAGAACGACCCCGAGGATGGTCAATAGGCCGTACGTAATCACCTGAGTCAGGGACTGATGGATGTCCTGGAGTTCGGATTGGGAGCGCTCCTGGAGACCGGCGAGGGTTGCATTGAGATTTTCGAGGGAGGATAGATGATTCAGGGCCTTTTTGTGTTGGGAACTGATCACTGTCTCGAGTTCCTGGACCTGCTTTTGTCCGGCAGCTAAGGCTTTTTGCAGGGCATTGATCTCCGTATGGATTTTTTCAATATTTGAGGTCTGGGTGCTGTCGGCGGTAGAGATTGTCTGGGTGGTTTTTGTGAAGCGCTGGTTTGTTGATGTGCTCAGATCAGAGATTTCTTTTTGTAGTTCTTTTTGTTCTCCAAGCAGGGACGAGAGCGTTGTTCCAATTTTTGTTTGCTCTTTTTCCTGCCCTTTTTTTATCTGGGCAATAGCATTTCCCAGATTTTCACTGAGTTCCAGTGCGTTTGAATTCGTGGTGTTGAGTGCGTCGAGAACCCGGAGGATATCTCGGTCATGGGTTGCTACGGTTTTTTGCACCGTGGCGAATTCTTTGCGTATGCTGGTTATTTCAAGCTGTTGAGCTGCACTGGATTTTTGGAGCTCAAAAATTTGATTCTCCATGGCAAGAAGCTTGGTGTCACGAATGTTTTCAATGGACGAGGTGCTGTTCTGTGCCGATGCCAGAGCGGGAAGCACGACAAAGCATGCGATGAACAGTATCTTTTTCAGAAACATGAGCAAAACCTCTTGGTGTAAGCGGTGCTGAGGGCATCATCAGTATATAAACAACGGAATCCATATCTTCAATCGTTTCGTTTGTCCAAGGAATAAAGAGGGTTGTCAGCAAACCTGCATATCGCGGCGGCGTTTTGAGATGGTACCTGTGGGGATGTATTGTGTTCTCCGCCCGTTTTTTGTGCAATAGATTCCCAAAAGAAAAAGGGACTTCCAAATTTTGGAAGCCCCTTTTCCCTGGTTTCTCAAAGACCTGCTAATACTCTTTAACGGGTCATGTATGCTCCGGAAATGATGACTTGGACCCGTCTGTTTTTCTGTCTGCCTTTGGAGGTGGCGTTATCCACTATGGGACGGGATTCGCCATATCCTCTGGCGGTAATAACAGAAGGATCAACATTGCATTTCTTGGTGAGATAATCCATGACACTCTGGGCGCGTTTCAAGGAGAGCTTCTGGTTATATTCAGCAGTGCCCAGGCTGTCGGTGTGCCCTTCTATGACGGCGGAGACATTCTCATGGTGGATCAGGAACATGGCAATTTCTTCCAGTTTCTGATTATAGACGGGCCTAATGATGGCTTTGTCCAGATCGAATTCAATATTCAGATCGATGCTGATAGGTTCCGGACAGCCCTGAGCATTCACGGCAAAGTCTGCTGGCGTCGCGGGGCATGCATCCAGGTAGTCGGGGACGCCGTCACCGTCGGTGTCCAGAGGACATCCTTTGGCATCGACTTGAACGCCTGCCTGGGTATCAGGGCATTCATCCATATAATCGGCAACGCCATCACCGTCAGTATCCAGCGCGCATCCCTGTGCATTGACAGCTACCCCCATGGGGGTGTTGGGACATTGGTCGATGTTGTTTGGAACGCCGTCTTTATCATCGTCGGCTGCGACCCTGTAAAAGACCTGACGGACGAAATCCGATCTGTTTTCCTGACTCTGTAAATCCGTGATTTTGTAACTTACGGAACATGAATTCAGGCTGGCGATATCATCCAAGAGTTTCTGGTCCTTGGCCCTATCAGCCAGGCTGATGACATGGATGCACAGCTCTGAATGATATTTTTGATACAATTTTTGTGCTGTTTTGATCGGGTCGGGGCCAATGTTATTGCCGCCATCGGAGATAAGGATAAGTGCTTTTGTACCTTTCATGCAGCCGATAAGGGGGTCCATGGCGGCAAAGCCTTTACCCAGCGGGGTTGGGTTGCCTATAAATCCCCAGGTGAGGATATCGGTCGGTAGTGTTGTGATGGCCTTTCCATAGGCCGCACGGTTGTAAACCTGGGCCTCGCTGTATGTTCTAAGAGGGACC
>JAQVZR010000392.1 GCA_028708105.1 Desulfoplanes sp.
TTTGTCAAAGAATTCGGAGATGAGAACCTGTTGCCTCTGGATGTCTGGTTCGAAGGGCTTGATACCGGGCGTGAACTTTATTTCAGAGATGCTCACGGGAAACATCATTTGCTCATTATTTTGGACAGTTCTGATCCGGACGCTCGTGGTATTAGTGTGGTCCGGTACACCCTGGATTCCGAATTTTTTTCCTTCCAGGTCAAAGTGGCCGATGCAACGGGTACGGACGAAGCGGCCTATGAGATGGCTGATCCTGACAATATCTATCAACTCGGGTCACCCAGTAATGGAGATCTCTGGGTGATGCAGGTGCAGCCTGGTGATATTGTCAAAGCAGGGGAAGAACTCTTTAATATTTCGATTATGAAACAGGAAAAATCTGTTTTTTCTCCAGTGGACGCCATGGTCAAACGGGTTCTTCGTTTTGCCGATTACCAGGAAGACAGAAAAATGGTTCCAGTCCATGAGGGGGAGCTGTTGGTCGAATTAATGCCTATTCCTAAGCGTTGCCCAACCTGTAACCACCCCGCAGTGCATGACGATGATCGATTCTGTTCGCATTGCGGACAGAAACTGTAAGTCCCGAGAAAGTACAAAGGCCGCAGGTGTGTTGCATCTTTCGGCTTTTGTACTTTTTGCAGAATGTATCCATGTATGCATGACAAATTGGGTCGGTTTGGTGTAGGGATATGGGGATGTGTCGTATTCCAGAGAAAGTATGTAGGTAGTATTAAATAATTATTTTGTTATTTTTTACGTGGATAACTTTTTGCATTGAGAGCGTGAACCTCGAACGAGGGTGCTTCTTTGTGCAAGCAATTTATTGACGGAAGCTGTAAAAAATGAGTAGTCCGCGGTACTTCTGGTTATGGAAAAACGCATAATTATCTGACATGTGAACGGTATATTTTTGAACGTAGCGCCTTGTAGATATTTACGATTCGGAGGAAAATGAGATGGCAAAGACCCAGGAAAAAGTTTCTGAGGTTTTAAAAACAACAAAGAAAACTGTTGCTAACAACAGTGTCACAGTGGCTAAGGAGAAGCTTGTACTTGCTGGTAGTGATATCATGACTATCGGCCCGGATGCCGAACTCCTGGTCGGTGGAAAGAATTATAATACGGCCATTATCAGTACCATTGAAAATATTCGCGCTCCGCAGTTCAGAGCCATTTCTTCCAAGGTTTTCCATATTGTTCTGGATGGCACCAAGGTGAATGCTGCCTCTGTGCGGGCCATCGTGGACAAGGAATATGACGCCATTGACTGGACGGATCCGGAGATCAACAAAGATCCTGATTTTTTGCAAAAATTTGTTCGAATCGTAGCCAAGAAACTCAAGGATGCGTCTTCTCAAGGAGATCGTACCACACGTCTGCGGACCTTTGTTAACAACGTTGTCGAGGGATTCGCCACCTCTCCCGAAGGCATTGATCAGCTCCGCAAACGTTCCATCCTGGTTCAGGTTGCCATTTTATCGGTGGATCTTCCCAAAGATGTCGATACTTCTGTGCGCAAGGCGTATCGTGATATTTGTAAAGAAGCTGGATTGGAGAGTGTTCCGGTTGCCGTTCGTTCTTCTGCTGCCGGGGAAGACAGCCGTAATAAAGCTTTTGCCGGTCTTCAGGATACCTATCTCAACATTGTGGGCGAATCCAATGTGGTTGAGGCGTATCATTGGGATTGTGCATCTGCGTACAATCTTCGCAGTATGACCTATCGTCGTGAGTCTATTCTGGATGCTGTGGCCAAGGCCGAAAAAACCGGAGACGAGTCCATTGCCGTTCAGGCCAAGCAGGAATGGTCCATTGAAAATACCTCTCTCTCGGTATGTATCATGCGGATGATCAATCCTGTTATTTCCGGAACGGCCTTCAGTGCTGATACCTCCACGGGTTGCAGGGGTACAGATCGTAAAGATCTTGTTTCCATCGATGCCAGTTATGGCCTGGGAGAGGCAGTGGTCAGTGGAATGGTGACTCCGGATAAATTTTACGTTTTTCAGCGTGATGATGGGCAGGAAGTTGTCATCCGGTCCATGGGCTGCAAAGATAAGAAAATTGTCTATGATGATTCCGGTATCGGGACAAAGGTTGTTAATGTTTCTGAGGAAATAGCGTGTCGCTGGTCTCTGTCTCTGGCCCAGGCTGAGATGGTGGCCAAGGGAGTGCGTGGCATCAGCAAGGCCTATGGCGGCATGATCATGGACTCTGAATTTTGTATTGATAAATGGGATCGGCTCTGGTTTGTTCAGGCTCGGCCTGAAACCCGCTGGAATTCAGAACTGGATAAACATCCACATAAAATTTTCATGCGGCGGATGGAAGTCAAACCGGAAGGTCTCAAAAATGCCGAGATCGTTCTGCAGGGAAACGGTGCATCCCGGGGAGCTGGTCAGGGCATTGTCCGCTACCTGCGTTCCGCTTTGGAATTAAACAAGATCAACAAAGGTGATATCCTTGCGGCGGAACGGACAGATCCGGACATGGTTCCGGGGATGCGGATCGCT
>JAQVZR010000033.1 GCA_028708105.1 Desulfoplanes sp.
CCCCGTTGATGGTGGGGATACCGGATTTGTTGCCTCCATGTTCCACACCCTCGCGTACTCCTTCCAGCACACGGCGGGGATGCAGCAGGCGCGGGGGGATTGCCTTATCATAAAAAGGCGAGGCAAAACAAAAGACGTCCGTATTACACAGCAGGTTGGCCCCCATACCCGTGCCCATGGGGTCGCGGTTTACGCCTACGATACCGGTCAATGCTCCGCCGTAGGGGTCCAGGGCGGAGGGGCTGTTGTGGGTTTCCACCTTGATGCAGACGTTGATCTGATCGTCGAAACGGATGACACCGGCATTGTCTTTGAACACTGAAAGGCAGAAATCATCTTTGCCCATGCGTTTGCGCAGGGTTTTGGTGCTGCCTTGAATAAAGGTTTTGTACAGGCTGTTGATGGTCGTGCGCTGACCTGTCTCTGTATTTGTGTAATCGATATGGGCTGTGAAAATCTTGTGCTTGCAGTGTTCTGACCAGGTCTGGGCCAGACATTCCAGTTCAGCGTCCGTGGGATTGGCGGGCAGGCCCTGTTTCTTGCGCTCCTCAATGGTCCGGACATCTGTGAAATGGGCCTTTAAGAGACGCATCTCTTTGAGGCTCAGGGCCAGTGTCCTGGACCGGCTGAGTTCCATAAGCATCGTGTCGTTCATTTCAGCCAAGGGAATGATTTCGATCCGGTCTGAGGCCTGGCCTGTGACCCGGGCCGCCTGGGCCGGAAATCCCGGGTGCTTTTCCCAATCGGCAATGGACGCGATCTGAAAGCGCTGGATGAGTTCATTGGCCAGCAGATCCTTGGCAATGTGGTGCACGGTGTCCTGGTCCAGAGATCCTTCCAGAAGATACTGGGTGGCGGTGTACACGGCCGTGTCATGCTTCCGCTTTTCCGACAGACCAAGGACGGTGGCCAGGCTTTCACGTGCTGTTTTGCCTTCGTTGTCCGTGACACCAGGGCGGAAGCCGACTTCGATAATCCAATCAAAATCCCTGGCCAGCGGGGAAAGACTGGGAATGTGCAGGACGGGATCGTGTAATGCGTTCAGGTTCACAATCCGATTGATTTCGTCCTGGCCCAGCCCGGAGATGGTGTAGACCTTGATCATCCGGACACGGTCGATAGAAATACCGAGTTCGTTGCGGATTTTCTGGGCGATATTATCACCCTGTACGTCGCGGATTGTTTCTTGAAGACCGATTTCAACGCGTGTGAGCATAAATGACAACTCCATGGGAAGGCCTGAAGCATATCCAGGCCCGGAAAGAGTGATGGTTGTAGAGGGCAGAGAAAATGCTACTCTGCGATGACAAGGGTGTTACCGCCTTGAACTTTGGCTGCGTAACAGGCCTTGTCGGTACGCAGAAGAAACATTTCCGGGGTTTCATCTTTTTTGAGCAGGGCGACGCCGATACTCAAAGACATCTCTTTGCAATAGCGGGTATCAAAACTTTTTTTGATCCGTCCGGCCAGAATTTGAAGGGGAGCCATGGTGATTTCCGTAGCCAGAACGACAAATTCATCTCCGCCGTAGCGGCAGGGGATATCCATGCCCGTGCGGGTGTTCCGCTTGAGGATATGACCAATACTTGCCAGCACTTTGTCTCCGGCCTGGTGTCCGTATCTGTCATTGAATCCCTTGAAATTATCCACATCAAAAAAAATCATGCCCAGACAGCGCTGCGTCCTGGCAAATTTCTTGGTTTCGGCCGCTAAGGTGATGTTGAACTGATAGCGGTTGAAGACCTTGGTCAGACTGTCAAAGGTGGCCTGATGCTTGAGCTGCTTTTCCAGCCGCCGGATTTTGGACATGTCCCGTCCGACAGCCAGGTATTGGGGCGGGGTCTGGCTGAGCTGTGAGGTAATGAATTCATAGGTTTTGTCTTCCTGGGCAGTGCCCTCATGGAGGAGGATCTCGATGGGACCGGGATTGTTTTCTAGCATGGTCTTGTCCCAGGAAGCAACGGGGGCATCTGCCGGTTTGGCAATGTGGAACAGGTTGCGGCCCTTGAGAGTCGGCGATGCATTGGGGGAGACATACGTAATGGTTCCCGCGGCGTCCAGGGTGAGCACAATATCCTGCATGCAGGAGATAAGGTTATGCAGGAAGGAGCGTTGTTTGATCATGTCAAATTCAATACTGCGCACCTTGGAAATATCTTCGATCAGGGCGATATGTTCGGTTGTATTGGCTGTGGTTTGCCTGTGGATCATCAGATAGATACAGGCATCATGGGGTGATGTTTCCGGCCCCAGGGGGCAGAAAATGCGGGAATAACTTGTTTCTTCCTGATTCTCGAAATACCGGGCCAGATCTTTGTCCTGGGGAAATTTGAAATTCTCGGTCATGAGGGCCTGCAGGTCCTGGCCTGAACGTTCTCGCTGGTCGGAGCAGATGGAATCGAAGTGCTGGTTTGTCTGCAAAATTTTTCCTTCGGCATCAAGTCTGGCTACACCTATGGGGATGCCATCAAGCATCAATGCTTTGGATTCCATGACCGCATGGCGCTGCAGGTACAGGGCATAATTCTGTCCCGCAAAGCGGAAATACAGATCTATTTCCAGATTGCTGGAGAGACGTGCCCCGTCCTGGCTGCATAGTCGGAATGATCCTATCTTGTGGCCGTTATCCCAAAGATCAATAATCGGGCCGCCATGTTTCCAGGGGATGGGCTGGTCTTCGGGGATTTCTACGCAGGTGTTGTTTTGACGCAGATTATGAAAAAAAGCCCATTTCTGGGAAAAAGGAGAATGCAGTGCCAGATCCCAGTCTTCCAGGTCCCAATAAAGTTTGACATGCATGGCAATGACCTGGGCCACGGCTTCCAGACCGCCCTGGGCTGTCTGGATGTCCATGCTCACGAAATAAAACTGCTGCAGGGATGGGATGGGATAATCAAAAAAATGCTGGTTGGTCGAAGCCATGCTGATGTTGAGGGTTTCACATATGGAGCGGAACCGGTCGGCTACTTCCTGACGCAGGGCTGCATAGTGTTCGTCAGTCAGGTTGAGAACTTTTTGGGCCAGGGCATGGAACTGCAATGCCGGTTCTGCGGCACCTTTGTGATGGAATTCGACTTCGGCCCAGCGGGTGCCCAGGATGACTGCCTGGACCAGAGGTGGGTGTTGATCCAGATGTTCCATATCGTGATGGGCGAGGATGCTTTCGGTGCACATCTTGGGCAATGACCACTGATCCATAAGTTCTGTGGTCAGATATTCGTGGGTTGTTCCCCATTGTTTGCGTTCAATGGCCGCCTGTTCGGGAGAGAAAGTTGGTAGATCTTTGATGGGAAAAGGAAGTTCGCCCGAGGTGGCCAGAAGAATCCGGGAAAGGTCTTTAAGCAGAGCACACAAATAGGCATGGGAGGTACTGGAGGAATCAAGGTGATGGGCAAGGATTTCTGATGCTGTTGCGGACCATAGAATGGAACTCCACATCTCCGTGAAGTCTGCATTTTGTGCGGATTTGGCCTGAATATGATTTTGGAAGGAGACGCCCAGAACAATTTTGGAAATTTCTTTGTTGCCCAGAACTACAACGGCCCGTTGGATGTCCGAGACCGGAGATGTCAGCTTGTAGTAGGGTGAATTGGCCAGAGCCAGGATTGTGGCCGTGAGGGAAGGGTCGAGTTTGATGATTTCCGCAATGCGTTGCAGATCCGGGTCAGGTTGCATGGCCTCGTGGAGCAGCTTGCCCATGACCGGAGGAAGAACGGTTTCCTGGCAAAGACGGAGCGAATTCAATATGCGGTGATGCGGTAACTGCTCTCCGGTCATCTTATTTGTTCCTGTGAAGTACGAAGTCGATAAATGAAATAAGGACTTCTTTTTCAGGACATTGGGGTAAGGGTGCCAGGGTTGTGGTGGCCAGATCCAGAAAGGTCCCTGCTTCGTCCCGTGTTTTTATATCCAGCTTTAATTCCTGTATTTCTTTAATGATAACGCCTAATTCTTGATCAGTTAAAGCATTTTTTGCAAGCTTGGCCATGACCATTGTCCGTTTTTCCGGGGTAATGGTCTGGAGATAGAGAACCAGGGGTAGCGTAAATTTGCCCTCTCTCAGATCTCCTCCCAAAGGCTTGCCCGAAACCTTGGCCGTTGACGTATAATCCAGCGCATCATCTACTATCTGGAAGGCAATGCCCAGATTCAGGCCGAAGGCTTTGGCATTGGTGATGGCCTTTGTGTCGCCGCCCGCAATGATTGCCCCGCATTGGCATGCCACCTGGATGAGATAGGCCGTTTTTCCGGTAATGATGTCCAGATATTGGCGACGGGTAATGTGCGGGTCGCGCAGCAGGGCAATTTCTTTAATTTCGCCGGTGGCCGTGTGCATGATGGCCTGGGCCAGAGAATGGGTCAGGGCAGGAACCTGATAGCTTGCCGCGATCTTATTGGCCAGGGCAAAGAGAATATCGCCTCCCAGGATGGCATGGCTGTTGCCATATACGACATGGGCCGCTTTTGCCCCGCGGCGTAGCTTCGCGTTGTCCAGGATATCATCATGCAATAAGGACGCTGAGTGCAGAAGTTCCACCGCAACGGCCATGGGATAGATGTCATCTTTTGTGTAGCCCATGGCGCGGGCCATGAGAATGGTCAGCAGTGGACGGATTCGTTTGCCGCCCGCCTTGAGGACATGTTCTACCAAAGGGAGTACTTCCGGTTCAAGATCACAGGTCACGTCATGCAACGTCTGGTTGATACGGGGTAATTCCTGGGCCATATAGGCTGTGAGTACGTTCATAAATAGGATAGGTTGCGCTCTGTTGGGCATACGAAGCGCCTCTGCTAAAAAATGGTGGGCCGCTCAGTCCGTCATGAGGCCCTGAAGGTGAGCCAGGGCAGCCTGTCCCCGGTCTCCGGCATGCAGTGAAAAAGTATTTACATAGGCCCTGATGTGCTTTTCAAGGGTTTTGGAGTTCATCTCCTGTGCCATGGCCTGTATGAAAGGCATGACGGTCCGGGAATGTGCGTGGGCATAGCCCAGACTTGCACCGATCTGGTCTGCAACCAGGGCAAAGAGTTGTTCTTCCCTGTCTTTGCGGATGATGATCACTCCCAGGGGAAGAGGAAGATTGCCGCTCGTTCCCTGCCACCATTTCCCGAGATCCAGCAGCAGGTCAAGTCCATAATCTCTGTACACTAAGGCGGTTTCATGGATAAGCAGGGCCGCGTCGACCGTGCCTTCGTTCAGGGCTGCGATTTCTTGGTCAAAACGTAGCGGAACAGGTTCAAAAGAATATCCCAGAGCTGCCTTGAGCAGGCAGGCCGCTGTCGTGAGCATCCCCGGCACGGCGATACGCCTGGGATTTTTCACCCCCGGACGGGCAACCAGTTTGGGACCATGTTCCAGCCCGAAGGCTCCCCCGCAGTGCAGGATCGTATATGTCCGGGTAAGGCGCAGGGCCTGAACAGCAGAGACCTTGATGATGTCAAAGTCTCCTTTTTGGGCGTCTTCATTGAGTTGCTGGATATCTTCCCATACAAAACGGGAGCAATAGCCCGGTATCTCCGGAATATTGCCAAGGACCCAGGCGCCGAAGATGAAGGTGTCGTTGGGACAGGAGGATAATGCTATGTGCAGGGTGCCGGTGTTCATATCGTACCTTGGAGTTTGGGGCTGCTAAGGAGCAGAGGCAGAATAGCACGTAGGCCGGTAAAGGCCTTTTTGATCTGCCAGGTGTCTTTGTCCCGGGGGCCGACGCGGTTGGAAATAGCCCGGATTTCCAGAAAGGGAAGATCGTTGGTTACACAGGCCAGGGCCAGGGCAAAGCCTTCCATATTTTCTACCCCGGCGTGGTACATGGTCTGTAAAAAAAGCGCTCGTTCTCGGGTGGCGGTAACCCCGGCCACTGTGACAAAAGGGGTGCTGGGGATGGACGTGGGCAGTGTCAGGCCCATGCGCTGTGCCGCCTCGTCGGGGGCAAGGACGATCCGGTCCCAGATGGTATCGCTCTGCGTATGTCCCTGGGGAAATCCAAGGGCCCTGGCATGCACGCATTCGTTATTTTTAATTCCGAATTCCGGCCAGATTTCTTCCTTGGCGGCTACGCAGGCCCCAAGAGGGAACATGTCCAGATCAAAACTTCCTCCGATACCTAGATTGATCACCCCGTCCAATGCAGGATAGGTGGCCAGCACCTTACCAAGGACAAAGGCTGCATTGATGGGCGCGATGCCCGTCAGGACCTGCAGGCAGACCAGGCCGTGGATCTGGACCTCTTTCCATTGACCTTCTTTGATCTCGGCATGGTTGGCACCAAGAGTTGCCCGAGATTCACGGGATGTGGCAAACACGAGAGCCAGCAAGGATTACAGCCTCCAAGACCTGATGCCTGCTTCCCTGCAGGCGGTGGGGGCGAAGCATTCCTTTACGTGATGGAGATTGTGGTTCTGCGGCTGTATCATCTCTAATTGTGGCCTCTGGTTATCTTGTCGTACTTTACGATACGGAATATGCACAATGCTGGACAATATCTCAGAGGGCTGGCAAAGAGAAACGCATGAGCATTGACTGGTCTGTATTCCTGAGTGCCTTGGGGTTAGCCTGTATTCTCGAAGGTGCTCCGTATTTTCTTTGGGCTGAGAAAATGCCCAAGGTTCTGCTGTTTCTGGCCCAAAGCCCTGTTTCCGGCCTGCGGCGTCTCGGGATAACGGCCATTCTGGCCGGCCTTCTATTTATTTATATCGGGCGGGGCTGAACGGCTGGTTTTTTATCCCCCTGCCCCTTTTGTATGGATACCCGCTCTGTGTGCTAGGCTCTGCTGGTTGCTGCAGGCTGTCCTTGTGATGGTTTTTCCGCCGTGTGCAGATAAACAATCCCCGAGCATAATGGCTGGTACATGATGCGCCCGAAACCGGCCGCGTGCAGTTCCGTGGCCAGTTCTTTGGCTGAAGGAAAATGTTTAATTGTGTCCGCAAGATACCTGTAGGCCCCGGCGTCCTTGGAAATAAGGCGTCCCGCCAAGGGCAGAATTTTATCCAGATACAGGTTGTACAGCCCTCCCCATATTTTCTCTTTTCCCGTACCAAATTCAAGAATACACAGCTTGCCCCCGGGTTTGAGGACACGCATGATTTCTGCATGAGCCTCTGGTCTGGGAACGATATTCCGGATACCGAAAGAAATGGTTACGCAATCCACACTTGCTGTGGGCAAGGGAATTTTGCGCCCATCGCCTAGAACGGTCAGCACGTCAGCCTTGTGCTCAAACGGGATTTTTTTTTGTCCCCTGTGGAGCATAGAGGAGGAAACATCCATGGCGATAACTCTGGTGTCTGGGTATCGGGACAGAATAGCAAGTGTCACGTCCATGGTCCCGGCGGCGAGATCAAGAACCGTACCGCCCGGGGGAACCCGTAGACCCCGGGCCTGACGTTTTCTCCAATAGATGTCCTGACCCATGCTCAAAAAATGGTTCAGAAAATCGTACCAGCTGGCAATGCTGTTGAAAAGCGAAGCCACGGGGTTCTGTTGTTTGGGGGATGCGTTCAAGGGCATGTATCTCTTACTCAGGGGCGCTATCGCTCATTCCGGCATCTGCGGAGGATGTTTCCAGAACGGTACGCAGCACCTCGGTATATATGTTTGCAAAGTATTCAGAAAAATTAGTTGGAGATATTCTGCCTACTTCAATGAATTTGACCATGATTTCTTTGGTCACCTGCAATGCCTGTTGTTCCGTTTTGTCCATGGTTGCTCCCCTGAAAATGACAAGAAAAAAACCGCCCGGGGCGGGAAATGGGTTTGACCGACACGGAACAAACGAACACCGGGCGGTAAAAAGAAATAACCCTGAAGCCATCCCTCTTTTGGATTGGCCCCATAGCACGGACCTTCGCAGGAGTCGAGAAATTAAGGCTGGGGGACGTGGCCGGAATTGCTTTACGCAGACAGGGCCAGGATTCCGAGCCCCTGTCTGCGTAAAGCATGAATCTGTCGATGCTGGCGTGTTGTGTATGCCGGGGAATAGCGGCCTTTATGGGACAAAATCTACGTCTATGCGCACCTGTCAGCTTTTTAGAAGTGCGGCGATTTCTTCCCTGATGATACGGGCCGCTGCGGCCGGGATTTCTCGGGCCAGCGTTGCATCAAGTTCGGCTTTCAATCCGGCGAAATCTTCGGAGGTCAGGAACCCGGATGTCTGTTGAGAGATCTGTTCCTGGATGCCGGAAATATCCGGGGAGGGTGTCTTGCGGAGAGCTTCTATGGCCTGAGTCAGGGCGATGCGTTCTGCTTCCCAGGCATCCATGCCTGCCTGGACTTTTTGCTGAAGCTCCTCGCGGATTCCGGTAATAAGGGCATCTGTATCCGGAGGTTGGGGGATGTTTTCGGCCACGGTGGCCTTGATTTCTTCTTTGACCATGGCCGTGATTTCTTCGGACGAGGGGACGTCCATGGATGCCAGCTTTTCTTCTACCAGTGTGCGGGCTGTTTCCTGAGCTCCTTTGCTGACGGCAGAGGTGATGCCTGCAATCAGTTCCAGGCCTTGAGGGGTTTGGAAAAACGCAGAGAGGGCCGTGAACAGAGACTCCTGATCGGGTTCGGCAGATGCGGTTTCCAGGGCGGCAATCCGTGTTTCGAATTCCACGATTTTGCTATCCGGAATATCGGCATTTTCCTGCTGTGGTAACGGAGGAATGGGGGACGCCGGCATGTCGGTTTCCCGAGAAGAGGGCTCTTCCGGGGACGGTTTCGACATTGCCGTCGGGTCGGGGATCTCGTCCGTAGTCGTTTTGTCTGCCTGGGAGGGGGGGGCCGGTTTGTCCAGAGCGCTGAAGAGATCGTCCAGTTCGGGAAAATTCTGGCTGCCGGACAGTCCTCTTAGATCAATCTCCTGGTTGTCGGCTTCGTCAGTGTCGGTTGCGGGGGATGCGCCAGGGGTATCCTTTTCCAGATCATCAAACAGGGATTCGATATCAAGGTCGTTATCCACGTCCGTTTTGGGGACGGTATTCTGAGATCCCTGGAGCAATTTTTCGAATTCATCCTCAAGGGTCCGGGGATCAATGGCCTGTTTATGAGGAATGTCTTTTCCATCCGGATCGGACGGTTGGGCGAGGTCACCTTCTTCGATGACGTCGGTCAATTCGATGATTTCTTCATTGTCTTGTGCACCCATAAGATACCTCGTCTGGTTAGGTCGTGCCTGGACAGCATTAGAAGACTACCTTGTCGGCTGCTTCGAGAGTGCGGACCAGATCCTCATCGCTGTGAGCAAAGGAAGTGAAGGAACATTCAAATCCCGAAGGAGCCAGGTAGATGCCTTGCTTGCGCATCTGTTGGTAGTATTTGACAAAAAGTTTTTGATCGGCTTTTTTTGATGACATAAAATCAGTGACCGGATCTTCGGCGAAAAAGAGGGTAAAGATGGATGCGATGTGGTTGAGTTGGACCGGGACTCCTTTGGACTGCAGGATGCCTTTGAGTTCTTGAGCAAAGGTCCTGGTGCGTTCGGCCAGTCCTTCATAATCCTGCAGAGCCAGTGTCTTGAGAGTCGCCAGCCCTGCGGCCATGGCCACGGGGTTTCCGGACAGTGTTCCTGCCTGATAGACGTCGCCGGACGGGGCGATACGGCGCATGATTTCCCGTTTGCCGCCATAAGCTCCCACGGGCAGACCTCCGCCGATAATTTTGCCCAGACAGGTCAGATCCGGCGTGATGCCGAAATAGGACTGGGCCCCGTTAAAGGCCACTCGAAATCCGGTGATGACCTCATCAAAGACCAGAACCGTTCCATACGCAGTGGTCAGGTCACGTAATCCCTGCAGGAAACCCTGCTTTGGCAGAACCGTACCCATGTTGCCGGCAACGGGCTCTACAAATACGGCTGCGATGTCGTAGCCATGGGTGTTAAAAAGTTCTTTGACCGCATCCAGGTCGTTATAGGGGGCAAGGAGCGTATCCCGGACAACTTCCTGGGGTATTCCAGGGGTTCCCGGGATGCTCTGGGTGGCCAGTCCCGAGCCGGCGCTGGCCAGGAAGGGGTCGGCGTGTCCGTGATATCCGCCGTGAAATTTTACCAGCTTGTTTCTTCCTGTGTAGCCTCGGGCCAGACGCAGGGCGCTCATGGCTGCCTCGGTGCCCGAATTGACCATGCGGACCATTTCGACGCTGGGCACTGCATCCACAATAGCCTGGGCCAGCCTGATTTCGTCCGCGCAGGGTGCTCCGTAAC
>JAQVZR010000034.1 GCA_028708105.1 Desulfoplanes sp.
GATAATCGAATAAAGGATATCCCGGATACGTTGGACGCGTGAACCGATGAGGAAAAGCCGCGCGGCAGGTACGCGAAGACCCCTTTATGGGCGAGCGAGTAATACCGATGCCGCAGGCGGGCCGTGGCAGGCCTGCCGGCGATGATCTCATGCGTCCGATCATGATACTTCCGTTCAGTCACAGTCCGAGCGTGATAAAACCGTCGCAGGCAATGAGGACGGCCCGCCATAAGCATGGGGGGAGGTGAGATTCCTATGAGGGTGGTGGGGCCGCCGCCCGTCCCGGATATCTGTGAAATTAAAGCAATTCAAAATGGAGAAGGACAGCCGCGTCGATAACGACCGAACAAAACACTATACGGTAAGAAATATTGCAACGCGGCTGTTTTCTCAACAAATCTTTTACAGCGAAAACTATGAGCAGAACTGCAAGTCGGTTCTGCTCATCCTTTTGCCGTAAATAAAACATGAAACGCAGGAGGTGGTTTCGGTGAACCCGCTTTTGCTCAAGGAGGCAAGAGTAAAGTTCATTTCCGGAGAGATGGGACGTTCCGATGAGTACAGATGACGATTTTTAACGGCATTTGATCTGTGAAAGATTCTTGTGTGTATGGCAAGGTCTTCCGTGTGTATTATGGCAAAGGACTAAAGGCTGGATAGCCTCCGGATTGGCAGCACTGTGCAAAAACGACAAAAGGGTTACGGAATAAACCGTAACCCTTTAATTTTATTTGGCGTCCCCAGGGGGTTTCGAACCCCCGTTACCGGCGTGAGAGGCCAGCGTCCTAGACCTCTAGACGATGGGGACTCGAATGGTGGGCCGTGCAAGGCTCGAACTTGCGACTCTCTGCTTAAAAGGCAGATACTCTACCGACTGAGTTAACGGCCCATCCGTGTTGCGAGACACAGCATTTATAGATCTGAGGTGATCCTGTCAAGAAAGAAAATGAAAAAATAAAATTTTTATGCATTACGGTATCATGCGGATTTTCGAAAAAATCAGTCTCCGATGAAACCAATGCCCGCAGCTCCAGGCCCTGCGTGGCTTATGAGGGTATAGGATGCTTCAAGTACAGGAACGTCCTGCACATTAAAAGTCTCTTTTATCTTGGCCACAAACCATGCTGCCAGTTCCGGAGCGTCGGCATGGGCGACGATAAATTTGAGATTTTTTTTACCCAGTGCTTTGTTTCTGGCTTGAGCCCACGTTTTTTTACGAGCCCCATGCCGGGAAAATGCTACACCACTTAGCTTGACCTCCCCGTCCTTTTTAAAAGAGATAATTGGACGGAGCTGGAGCAGGGATGCGATATGGCCGGCGGAATTGCTGAGTCTCCCGCCGCGTAAGTGGTATTTCAAGGTGTCAAAGCAGAAAAAAGCATCTACCTTGTTGGCGGCATCCTCGGCAATGCGGACTACTTCGGCCACATCGCAGCCTTGTGCAGCCGCCTTGGCTGCTTCAAGGACGACCAGACCCATGGCCATGGAGTTGCGGTGACTATCCACGACAACAACCTTACCGCCAAATTCTGCCGCCACCCTGCGCGCTCCGTGGATGGTTCCGCTATGGGCGGGGGGGAGGTGGATAGAAACGCAGGCGTCATAGTACTTGGTTAAAAAAGTGTAGAGGCGTTTGAACTGTGCTGGAGTGGGCTGGGATGTCTTGACCGAGGTTTTGAAGTTTCTAAGACGGGCATAAAAAATGTCTCTGTCCACGCCTATTTTATCCAGATATGTTTCGGAATCACCGAAAACCAGGCTGTGATGGATGAAGTGGATATTGTATTTTTTACACATCTCTTCTGGAATGTCACAACCCGAATCTGTGACAATGGCAACCTTGCAGGCGGCATTATTATGGTGAGCGTCAAAGTTCTGCTGTACCATGTCGTCAACTTTCTGTTCACGGAATTCGCCCTGCGCTGCAGCAGTGGCGAATACCTGGGCAGGATGGTTGGTGTGGATATGGATTTTGGTCTTGCTCGGAGATCCTCCCACTATGAGGGAGTCTCCCAAAGGTTCCAGATCCGAACGTAGTTTTGTCGTGTCCATGTTGTCACCGATGATGAGACATTCGGTGCAATACCTGAATGGCGACGTTTCGTGATCATCGAAAAAACTTTCCTCGATCAGGGGAATGTCATTTTCTTCGGCATAATTTTGGGCATTCTGCCGCGATGAGGCCAGATCACCTTTTTCCATGAACGTGACAATGCCTTCGAGCAAATACACAAAACCTTGGGCTCCCGCATCCACGACCCCTGCTTTTTTGAGCACGGCCAGTTGGTCGGGAGTACGCTGCAGTGCCTGTTTAGCCCAATCCAGGGAGTCGCGGAGAAGTTCGTCAAAGTCCGTGGTCCGTTTGCAATTTTCTTTGACCCGGGCAGACCATTCGCTAATGACGGTGAGTATGGTGCCCTCCCTGGGGGAAGACATGGCCTCACGTGCCTTGTTGGCAGCAACCTGTACCGCATGGCCAAAGCGCTCCGTGGTCACCTTGCTGTGGCCCTTGAGACCTTCAGCAAGGCCTTGAAAAAATTGGGCCAGGATGGCTCCTGAATTGCCTTTGGCGCTCATGAGTGCCGAATCGGCCATTGCGTCGCTGACTTTGTGCAGGGATTTGTCGATGTTTTCTTTGGCCCGTTCCGCGATGTTTTTCATGGTTGCGGCCATGTTGCTGCCCGTATCCCCGTCGGGGACCGGAAAAACATTGATGGCATCCAGGTGCTTTTGCATGGCAACCACCCAATCGGCGCCTGCAACAATGGCCCTCTGAAGACGAATCCCGTTCAGGTATTTAATTTTACCAAGAGCCGTTTCCATGGGCGAGGAGATCTCTTTATCCGTTTGTGGTGTTTCTTTTTCTTCCAAGGCTTATCTCGGTTGGATGATATCAATGCCATCCATATAGGGGCGCAGTACGTCGGGTATGACTACGGAACCGTCTTTCTGCTGATAGTTTTCAATAATGGCTACCATGGTTCTTCCTACGGCTAGGCCTGAGCCGTTCAGTGTATGCACCAGAAGTTTTTTTGTACTTCCTTTGGGATTGAATCTGATATTTGCCCGTCTACCCTGAAAATCTTCGCAATTGGAGCAGGATGAAATTTCTCGGTATTTATTCTGTCCGGGCAGCCAGACTTCGATATCATAGGTCTTGGCAGCTGAAAATCCCAGGTCACCAGTGCACAGGGTGACTACGCGGTAGTGGAGCCCCAGTTTTTGCAGAATATCTTCGGCATGGCCGACCAGAAGTTCCAGGTCTTCGTATGAATGGTCTGGATGGGCAATCCTGACCATTTCTACCTTATCAAACTGGTGCTGGCGGATGATGCCTTTGGTATCTTTGCCGTAGGAACCCGCTTCAGAGCGAAAGCACGGGGTAAAGGCCGTGAGGGCGCAAGGGAGGTCTTCTTCGTTGAGTATCTCATCCCGAAAAAGATTGGTCAGCGGGACTTCGGCCGTGGGTATCAGGTAATAATCACTGTTTTCAAGTTTGAACAGATCCTCGGCGAATTTGGGGAGTTGGCCTGTTCCTAAAAGAGAGTCTTTATTAACGATGACAGGGGGCATGATTTCTGTATATCCGTGTTCATGGGTATGGACATCGATCATGAAGTTGATCAGGGCTCGTTCCATGCGCGCAGCCCAGCCTTTCAAAACGACAAATCGGCTGCCTGTCAGCTTTGTGGCTCTGGGAAAATCAAGTCCCCCGAGGTCGGTTCCGAGTTCCCAGTGTTCCTTGGGAGGAAAGTCCAGGGTCGGTTTTTTACCCCAGAATCTTTCGATACGGTTATCATTTTCGTCGCGGCCCACGGGAACATCTCCATGAGGAATATTCGGGATGGTAAGCAAGAATTCTCTGGTCCGCGTATCCACTTCTTTAAGCTCTCCGTCCAAAACTTTGATCCGTTTCGAAACTGAGGCCATCTGTTCCAAAAGTTCAGAGACGTCATCGTTGTTGCGTTTTTTTTGGGCAACCTCAGCGGAAGTCTTGTTCCGGAGGCCCTTAAGTTCTTCCACTTCCTGGAGCAGAGATCTGCGCTGTACGTCTGTTTTTAAAAAGGATTCAAGGTCGATGGTGGAATGTCTTTTGCGGAGCGCGGATTTGACCTGATCAAGCTGGCTGCGCAAAAATTTGATATCAAGCATGGGAGGTAACTCCTGACGAGTTTTGCGTGTTCTAGATTTAGAGGGGCTCGACGGGGGGCGGATTCGTGGTTTGTACTTTGTCTGACATTACCTGCGTCCCACATCTGGAGCCTAGAAAATACTGATCAATCGAGTATATATAAACAATATTTCATGCCTCACTCTAGTAGGTTTGTCAAAAAAAATATGCCTATGAACTATTCTCAGCTGAAAGACTTCATTTATTGAATAAATTAAGGAAGATGAGCCCAAAAAATCGTTTGAAAGGATCGGGATAAATAATCCACCCCACGCCTATGCTTATGGCTGCACCGGTTAGTTTGAACTGAAAATTGTTTCGAGGCATAAAAAAATAATCGGTGAATGAAGAATTGGCTTTGAATAAAAAATGAAGCTTTATAGAGATTTTTTGCGAAAAAAAGAGATATGATCAGGAATAAGTGCTCGTCTGTTGTTCAAGAACAAAATCTAGGTGAGAGGAGACTACAAACTCGATTGTTGCCCTTGTTATTTTTTTTGGTATGCTTACAATCCTTTCTTGTTGGCACTCGCAGTAGAGGAGTGCTAATAACAACGTTATCAACTAACTTATTTTGGAGGTAATACTTATGAAACTCAGACCACTTCACGATCGTATCCTGGTAAAACGGGTAGAGGAAGAAGAAGTAACCAAGGGTGGTATCATCATCCCTGACAGTGCCAAAGAAAAACCCATCAAGGGCAAGGTTGTAGCTGCTGGCCCTGGCAAAGTTGCTGATGACGGCAAGCTCATTCCTATGGGTGTCAAGGCAGAAGACCAAATTATTTTCAACAAATACGCTGGAACCGAAGTTAAGATCGATGGCGAAGAGCTCTTGATCATGCGCGAAGACGACATCCTGGCGGTTATTGAAGGCTAGTCGTCTATTGGGACTGTCGCATGTTTCCGGGAAGTTCCCGGTCTGTTTGAAAATGTTTCATGATTACCGTTTAGATCCTACAAGGAGATAGATACAATGGCTTCCAAAATTATTAAATTTGACGAAAAGGCCAGAGAAAGCCTGAAACGCGGTGTTGACCAGCTGGCTGACGCTGTAAAGGTTACTCTTGGACCCAAGGGACGTAATGTTGTTATTGAAAAGTCTTTTGGCGCTCCCATCATCACCAAAGATGGTGTAACCGTTGCCAAAGAAATCGAACTGGCTGACAAATTCGAGAATATGGGCGCCCAGCTGGTCAAGGAAGTTGCTTCCAAAACCTCTGATGTTGCCGGTGACGGAACCACTACTGCCACCATCCTGGCCCAGGCCATTTTTACGGAAGGCGTCAAGTTGGTTGCAGCCGGTCGTAATCCTATGTCCATCAAGCGCGGTATCGACAAGGCTGTAGAAGTCATCGTTGCTGAGCTGAACAAGGTTGCCAAACCCACCCGTGACCCCAAGGAGATTGCCCAGGTCGGCACCATCTCCGCCAACAATGATGCTACCATCGGTAACATCATCGCCGAGGCCATGGATAAAGTTGGTAAAGAAGGTGTTATCACCGTTGAAGAAGCCAAGGGTTTCGACACGACCTTGGACGTTGTTGAAGGTATGCAGTTTGATCGTGGGTACCTCTCTCCCTATTTCGTAACCAACCCGGACAAGATGGTCTGCGAAATGGAAGAGCCCCTGATCCTGATCAACGAAAAGAAAGTTTCCAGCATGAAGGAACTTCTTCCCGTTCTGGAGCAGGTTGCCAAGATGGGCAAGCCATTGGTTATCATTGCCGAGGATATTGACGGTGAAGCCCTTGCTACCCTGGTTGTGAACAAACTGCGTGGTACTTTGAATGTCGTTGCTATCAAGGCTCCTGGTTTTGGTGAGAGAAGAAAGGCCATGCTTCATGATATCGCTATCTTGACCGGTGGCCAGGTTGTTTCTGAAGAACTGGGTCTGAAACTCGAAAATATTACAGTAAATGATCTTGGTAGTGCCAAACGCGTTGTCATTGATAAGGAAACCACGACCATCGTTGATGGTGCCGGTCAGGCTGAGGATATCAAAGCGCGTGTCAAACAGATCCGCAACGAGATCGATGAGACCACCTCTGACTATGATCGTGAGAAACTCCAGGAACGTTTGGCCAAGATCGTTGGCGGTGTCGCTGTGATCAATGTAGGCGCAGCCACTGAAATTGAAATGAAGGAAAAGAAGGCCCGCGTTGAGGATGCACTGAATGCAACCCGCGCAGCCGTTGAGGAAGGTATTGTTCCTGGCGGTGGTGTAGCCTTGGTTCGTTGTCAGAAGATCCTTGAGAATGTGAAGGCCGCTGATGACGATGAGACCGCTGGTGTTGAAGTTGTTCGTCGTTCCTTGGAAGCCCCCATCCGTCAGATCTGTAAGAATGCAGGTTATGAGGGTGCTGTTATTGTTGAACGCGTACGTAATGGCAAGGATGATTTTGGCTTCAATGCTGCTACCGGCGAATTTGAAGACCTGGTCAAGGTCGGCGTCATCGATCCTAAAAAGGTGACCAGAACCGCTCTGCAGAATGCTGCTTCCGTGGCTTCTCTGCTCCTGACCACAGCGGCTGCTATTGCTGAAAAGCCTGAAGAAAAGAGTGATATGCCTGCAATGCCCGGTGGCATGGGCGGCATGGGTGGTGGTATGGGCGGCATGATGTAAGTCGTCCGATCCCCGTCGTTGAAGTATTAAAAAAAGCCGGTCCCTCAAGAGGGACCGGCTTTTTTTAATGATATGAGAATGACGGTTTGGTTACGCTACAGCAACACAAAGAGAGGTCCTGGTGATGGCCTCACGGAATTCTTTTTTGAGCGTTTCAAAGAGATCATGAACCGAGACGATTTCTTTGACCCGGGGGGCATTGGCACCGGCAAAGGCGAATCCGTGTTTGAGTAACCCTTTTTTGGCGTTCACCAAAGCCAGCGCAATGCAATATGGGCTTTTGGTATGATCGCATGTTTTGATGCAGTGAAACGGACAGGTGAACGGTTTGCGGATGCCTTTTTTAACGTCTTCGAGAAAGGCATTGTTGATGGCTCGTCCGGGCATGCCAACCGGACTTTTGATGATAATCAGGTCTTTTTCCTCAGCGTTAACCATAGCTTCTTTGAAGGCAATATCCGCATCGCATTCATGGGTGGCCACAAAGCGTGTCCCCATCTGAACACCGGCTGCCCCCATGTTCAAAAATTTCAGGATATCCGAACCGTCAAAGACGCCACCCGCTGCAATGATCGGGATTTTTTTGTTGTCAGATTCAAATGGCTGTACGGCTTGCACAACTTCCGGGACCGTATTTTCAAGAGAACATTCCGGTGCATCTATATCTTCAGGCTTGTAACCCAGGTGACCGCCGGCCTTGGGACCTTCCACCACGAATGCATCCGGGAGATAATTGAATTTTGCCAACCATTTTTTGCAGATGATTTTGGCTGCCCGACCTGAAGATACGATAGGAACCAGTTTGGTCTGGGCACCTTCGTGCAGATATTTGGGCAGGTCCAAGGGAAGTCCTGCACCAGAAAAGATGATATCCACCTTTTCTTTAATGGAAGTTGTAACCAGATCACTGAAGTTGTTAAGGGCAACCATGATGTTTACGCCAATGATGCCGGTGGTTTTTCCCCGGGCCTTACGGATTTCCCGTTTCAATGCGCGGATGTTGGCTTCTCTGTAATTGGAGCTGATGTCTTTTTCACACATACCAATCATGGCTCCTGCAATGACGCCGATTCCTCCTTCTTTGGCAACGGCCGAGGCCAGCCCGGACAAAGACACGCCCACTCCCATTCCACCTTGAATGATAGGAATTTTGGCGATGAGATTACCAATTTTAAGTTCTGGAAATAGAGACATTTGTTTTTGGCCCTCCGGTGAGCGTGCCGGTTCGCCGGGCACGCTCTTATAGTTGTTGAGTGATCGCTCAGGAAGTTTTTCTTTTATGATTTGACTCGTTGCAAAAATGTCTTCCTTAAATGGAAGAGCTACTGAATGATTACTCAATAAAGTAAAAAATAATATCGTAAAAAAAGATCTTGGTCAAATAAAACACGTGGAGCATGGTTGGCTTTGACCCAGAGGCTGTCAGTGTTGAAGGGCGTAATGGATGAAGACTGTGGAGCAGGGAACATTATCCGGCCTGTGGGGTGCTGGGCGCAATCTTTTGGTATCCAAAGAAGAAAAGAGCACTACAGGTAGCCCCTTGCGACTTGGGCCTGATTCGATACGTTGAGTAAGATTCAGTCCGTCAATAGTGGGCATTTCTATATCAGAAATGGAGAATGATTCATGATAATATTTTGGGTTGGGCACACAAGAGGGCCAAAGAGATGTTTGAACATAAGGACTGTTCATGAAATGTTGCAAAATTTTATAACATTGCACTAATGCCTGAAATTGAGATCGTTATCAATAGGCTGAGCGGAGGTTTTTATGCGAAACAATCCCGCAAGTGAAAGTATGCCTTGTCGCTTGCGAAGGGGATATCATGTTGGTTGTGCATACCGTTTGTATCAGGATGTTTTTTTACTCTTATCAGGGAGGAAGATATGACGTGTCTCAACGGGCCTGGGAAAGGTTATGCCGAAGCACGCCTTGCCAACGGAGAGGTTTCACGGCGCGATTTTATGAAATTTTGTGCCGCTGTAGCTGCTGTCATGGGTACGGATGGCTTCGTTTGCCCCCCCAATTGGCCGATGCTTTGACCAGAGAGAAACGGCCGTCGGTTGTCTATCTGCATAACGCCGAGTGTTCCGGGTGTTCAGAAGCGTTTTTGCGTACAGTGAGCCGTACATTGACGATTTGATTTTGAACACCATTTCGCTTGATTATCGCGAAACCTTGATGGCAGCCGCCGGGCATGCCGCCGAAGTGGCCCTGGACCAGGCCGTTTCCAATCCCGAGGGGTGCATTTGTGTCATTGAAGGAGCCTGTATGATCAATGTCTCCGTAGAGAGCATTTTGAAAATGGAGAGTTCGCACCTTCCTTTGATCCCGAAGAGGCACGCAACGGTTGGTGTTTGTATGAACTGGGATGCAAAAAACCGTACGGCATCTGATTAATGAATGTCATCGCCCCAGCGCAGACACAGGTTATGTTCAATATGCAATTGGTCGAGCATGCGTCCCGAAAAATATTGCATCATATCTTTAAAGGATGTCGTGTTATTGTAAAATGCTGGAGCGAAGGGCATTATGGTTGCTCCGGCTTCCGTTACCAATTGCATGTTGCGTAAATGAATGAGGTTGAGAGGTGTCTCTCGGGGAGCGATTATCAGAGGACGTCGTTCTTTAAGGGTGACGTCCGCACTGCGATGGATAAGGTTCATTCCTGCACCACTTGCAATGGATGCAAGAGAACTCATTGAACAGGGGCAGATAATCATACCGGCATTTTGCCACGCACCACTGGCCGGTGCTGCGCTCATATCTTTTGCATCATAGGTTTTGTGAGCATAGCGGGTGAGTATCTCGGTCCCGCTGTGGCATTCTGATTGTAATACGCGTTCTGATCCTCTGGAAATAACGAGGTGTGTTTCGGTATTTGGAACTTTCAGAATATTTTTCAGGAGTTCTTCGGCGATAGGCATGCCACAGGCTCCACTTACTCCAATAATGATTCGGTGCATGTATTTTTCTCTTTTTTTAAGAATAACAACAAGAAACAAAATAAAAGTAATAGAATATTCAGTGCATCAACGCGGTAATGGAATGTTGGTTTTTAACCTGTTCCATGCTGTTTTGTTTATAGCCATGTTTCGGGGTTGGATTGAACATGGGCACAAAGACATCGCGATGACAAAATGGATAAATAGATCTATATATAAAAAATATACCGTAATTCGGTATTATATACCACCTTTTTAAAATATGCCCGAAAAGAAGGGTCTGTCAAGTATAGGGGATAAGTTTTTGTAACTAGTCTGTGACCAATAATACGTTAACGTACTTGGTAACGCTGATTGCGTCTGTGTGTTGTTATATGCTTAAATGATGACGCTTTTTGTGTTTTTGGTTACTTTCAATGGGTACCATGCAT
>JAQVZR010000035.1 GCA_028708105.1 Desulfoplanes sp.
ATCCGGTCACTGCGGGTATCCGTTTTTTGCGTGCCCACAAGGGGGTGTATGTGCCCCATGTCTATCCTTTTGAATACCATGGCCATGTGTCCGAGACCTGCGCCCGGCTCATGGGGGTGGACCTGCATCTGGTGGTCAAAACGCTGGTCATGGAAGATGAAGGCGGGCATCCGTTTCTGATCCTCATGCCCGGAGACAAAGAGGTCTCCACCAAGGGCCTGGCTCGGATCATGGGCGTCAAAAAGGTTTCCCCGTGTATTCCCGAGATCGCCGAAAAGTATTCCGGCTTCAAAGTCGGCGGCTGTTCACCCTTTGGAGCCAGAAGAGCCATGCCCGTGTATATGGAAGAGAAAATCCTTGAGCAGGAAAGCGTGTATATCAACGGCGGTAAGCGGGGATTTATCCTTGAAATGAATCCTGAGGAAATCCGACGGCTCATACAGCCCGTGCTGGTCAACGTAGGCATTTGAGGCCAGGGAAATAAGTACGTATAAAAAAAGTCGGGATGCATATGCATCCCGGCTTTTTTTTATCGAGATTCTAGGAGCGTTCTTTGTCTGGGATATCCCCGCATTGGACGCAAGGGATGCGCCTGGCTTTGGCTAATGCGGTGACGGCTTCATGGATTTTTTGGATTTGTTCGAGGTTATTGCTATTGGTGGGTTTGCAGCGTTTGCATAATCCATGGAGAATAACCCGCCCGGATTTTTCGTCCGGGTCCGGATATGCCCCTACGGACACGGCGGGGCTGTGACACACAACGCAGCAGTCAATTTCAAACTGGGCCTTGGTCACATAGACCGAGGTCTTGTACTCGTCGTCCTTGAAAATCGGGCAGTACATGGCGGTGATAGCGCAGGCGCAGAGCTGTTCTTTTTCCATAGCCGCGTACTCCTCATGGGCCCGGCAGGCCTCTCCATCGGGAGCAAGATCCGGATTCTGGGCCAGGGCGGCCTCTTTGGGCATGGGAACAATGAGTTGAAAGATGTCATCTGCACAGAGTTCATCGTTCTTGATCCGACCATACAGACCAAGTTCCTGGGTGTATTTTTGTTCCGGTTCAATGATCCGTTCGACAAAAAGGGGCCAGAAGGGGATGCCTATTTTGCGACCGAAAGCTTTTTCAAAAGAACGTTTTTCTTCCTTCCCAAGGGCATAGTATCCGGCAAGTTCACCGGCTGGGATTTCCAGTCTGGGGGTCGTACCAATCATGTCCTGGATGTAAAAATAGACGATTGCGTTATCATCGACGGTTACTTTCCATCGTTGACCTTTAAGATCAGTGAGAAACATGGGAGCGCTCCTTATTGGATTCTGAGAAAACGAATGTGTACGACGTTTGGGATGCAAAGACAAATGAGAACGAGTGCGGATTGTATGGTTATAGTGTGCTGTACGCTGCATAAAAAGATGGTGACGTGCGGGACGAAAAAGGGGCGTTCTTAGATGAGATGACGCCAGGAAGACCAGAGCAGACCCAGATATTCATAGATGGCCCTTTCGGATCGTTTGAGATTGTCGGCCGAGGGGATATACTCCATGATTGAATGCCTAGTTGTTGTCTTTGTGAGGAAATAGGCAGGCGCCGGGATGGGGGTGAGTCCTTGTTTTTGGAAGAGACGCATGGCCCTGTGCAGATGTGAAGCGGATGTGACCAGAATCAGCGTGTCCTTGTGGGGAATGAGTCCTGCTGTCAGGTGGGCTTCGTCAGGGGTGTCCATGGCCTGATCCAGCGTGGTGATTCTTGTCGGGGTGATGCCCATGGCTACAGCAGTTTGGGCCATGAGTCCCGCCGTTGAATTGAGATCGCCTGGGCTGCCAGCACCTGTCAGGACCAGATGGGCTTTGGGAAAGAGGTTCGCCAGACGAATGCCTTCAATGATCCGTGCCAGAGAACCGCCGTTCAATTTGCTGTTTGCCGGTCGTTGCACTTCTGGGACTGTTCCGCCCCCAAGGACAACAATCCATTGGATGTGGGGCAGGTTGCGTGTCGTTTGGATGTCTGGGAAAGCCGCAGGATAGATATTTTCCAGGGGACGCAGGAGTATGGTGGAAGGGCCCTGAAGACTGAAAAGAAGCAACAATAAAAAGCCGCATCCCATGAGCAGGGACGCGGTTTTTTTCTTGCGTGAACAAAGATGCATAAGAAGTCCTAGGCCTATGAGTTCCAGACATAGGGGCAGGGGGAATACAAGGCGAGAGATACATTTTTTGAGAATGAACCAATCCATAATTACGCTCTGGTTTTTTGGATCAGGAGCATATCTGCCAGAGTGAGGCAGACCATGGCCTTGAGTACCGGAACCACCCGAGGGATGGCACAAATGTCGTGGCGGCCGCCTATGCTGATGGTGCAGGCTTTACCGTGGACATCAATGGTTTGTTGTTCCTTGGCAATGGAAGGAATGGGCTTAATGGCCGCATGGATGATGATTTCCTGGCCGCTGGAAATTCCGGCCAGGATACCCCCTGCATTGTTGGAGGCAAATCCTTGGGGAGTCAGGGGGTCATTGTTCTCACTGCCTAAAAGGCGTGCCGCTTCAAACCCTGCGCCCAGAGAGACGCCTTTGACTGCGCCCACACTCATGACCGCAGCCGCAAGGCGGGCATCAAGCTTGTCAAAAACCGGTTCGCCCAGCCCCGGCGGCAATCCCTGGGCCGTGATTTTAACAATACCGCCTAAGGTATCCTGCTGTTTTCTGACCTCGTCAATGCGTTGTTCCCAGCGGGGAACCACCGCGGGATCGGCGGCGAAAAAAGGACGATCTAACATACCTGTCGGAACAAAATCCGTGGCCTGGATACCGCCAAGTTCGACGGTATAGGCCAGAACCTTGATGCCCAAGGTGTACAGATATTCCTGTGCAATGGCACCGGCAGCAACCCGGGAAACGGTTTCCCGGCCTGAGGATCGGCCGCCCCCGCGATAATCCCGGATGCCGTATTTGGCCTGATAGGTGTAATCGCCATGACCGGGACGGAAGGTGTTTTTGATCTTTCCGTAATCTGCCGATCGGTGATCACTGTTGGCAATAGAGAAGCCAATGGGGGTGCCTGTTGTTTTGCCTTCAAAAACACCGGACTGGATCACCACCCGGTCATCTTCTTTGCGGGCCGTAGCTCCATAGCCCTGACCGGGTTTACGTCGGTCCAGTTCTTTCTGAATGGTTGCTTCATCCAGTGGGATATTGGAAGGACATCCGTCTACCACACCGCCGAGTCCGGGGCCGTGGGATTCGCCAAAGGTGGTCACCCGGAACAGGGTGCCAAAGGTGTTGCCGCTCATGGAATTTCCTTTATGATTTTAGCTATTAAACGTACGGTGACCGTCAAATAACATGGTACCATGGTTATTTGACTGCCCATTCAGCCAGAAGCTTGGCACGTTCCTTTTCGGAAAAAGAAGGAGTGTCATACATGCCTGCAGCCTCGCGTTGTCGCCATGCCTCGTAGAGGATGGTTGCTGCGGCCACGGAGACATTCAGACTCTGGACCATGCCCATCATGGGAATGTATATTTCATCAGGCACGTGGATTTTGATGTCCGGGTCCATCCCCCGGTGTTCGTTGCCAAGAACGATGGCCGTGGGTTTGGTCATGTCCCAGTGGTTCAGGGGTTTGGCGGTTTTACTGAATCCGGTTCCCAGACATTGGTAGCCTTTGTCCCGCAGGGAAGCGATCATTTTCCCGGCATCCTGGTGTCGTTCTGTATGCACCCATTTTCGGGCCGAGGCCGAGGATCGTTTTCCAGCACTGGGAAAGCTTTCCTCGGTGTAATAGAGGTGTATGCCGAAAACACCGAAGGCATCGCAGCTGCGCATGATGGCTGCTACGTTGTGGGGATCATGGACGTTATTAATAACCAGGGTGAGGTCTTTTTGGCGTCGTGCCAGGACTGATTGGATTTTTTGTCTGCGTTCATCCGTGAGGATTTTGGGAGTATTCATGAGTGGTATGATGTGGCCTTTTTGCTGAGATGGATCAGGTATTCCTGATTGCCTTTAGGGCCCTTGATCATGGCTGGAACTTGCCCCCGGGGGATAAGGTCCAAGCTGTTGCGGGCAAAGTCCATGATGGCGGCTACGGTTTCCAGCTGCATTTTTTGCGAGGTGACCACGCCTTTGTCCGTTTCGTGAGCCTTGACTTCAAACTGGGGTTTGACCAGTGCGATGATCTCGCCGTCAGGTCGTAGGAATTGAAGACAGGGGGGCAGGATCATTTTTAACGATATAAAAGAGCAGTCTATGACGATGATGTCAACCGGTTCGGGAATAAGCCCGGCTGGCGCAGTCCGAAGATTGACTCGCTCCATGTTTACAACCCTGGGGTCCTGGCGGAGTTTCCAGTGCAGTTGGCCGTAGCCCACGTCTACTGCGTACACCCGGGCAGCCCCGTGCTGGAGCAGACAGTCGGTGAATCCCCCGGTGGAGGCCCCGCCGTCCAGGGCAACCCTGTCTTGAATAGTCAGCGAAAAATGTTCCAGGGCTGTGAGCAATTTGTAGCCGCCCCGACTCACAAAACGCGAGTGTCCTTTTTTTTCAAATCCTGTATCCTCGGAATACATCTCCCCGGGTTTGGCAACGGGCACTTTTTCTCCGTTGCCAAGGACACGAAGCACCTCGCCGGCCATGATACTGCGCATGGCCGCACCCTGGTTGGGGGCAAGATCCTGGTTGACCAGCAGTTGGTCGGCACGAAATTTTTTTTTGGACATAGAGATTAAGATTTAGGATTTAGGATGTAAGATCGTCGGGGGAGTCCATGAAGAATGCTCGAAAAGGGCACCCTCAAGGGGAGCCCCTACAGAATGGGCAATAGGAGCTCTCTGTTGTGCCAACACCAATCCTTCTCCGAACACCTGCCTTGGCCGGGGGCTCAGAATTTTCACTGGCGAGGCGCAAGAAAAATGCAGGCCTGAAGCGTATGCGTATACGTGAGGGTCTGCATTTTTTGCAGCGCACTAAAGTGTAATACCATTTTTACTTTGTATTGTGACCATCAAGAGAAAATCTGTTCCTCAAGGTAGAAGCGGCTTCCAGCCGCTTTGTTCGGTCATTAAAAAATGAAAACGGTGTAAGATCTTCTAATCTCACACGTTCCCAATCCTTCTCATCGAATACCTGCCTTGGCAATGAGATTCTCAGGGGGGAATGCGATGCAGCAACGCAGCAATCGCCTCCCTTGGGAGTCTCCTGCCCTAGGCCCAGTGGATGAGGCCTAGGGAATGGGGATCAAGGAGCAGCGGATGCGAAGGCAGAATTCTGACTGTGTATCCGAATTTTCCTGAATGCAGGGGAGCCACGGAACCACGGTACAGAAGCCAGCCGTCGTCCAGGACTTCGACCTGTTTCATGGGCGCTGTTTTGCGTGCTGTGAACTGTCCTTCATGGTCAAGGGGACCTGCGTAGATTTCGATCTGGATATCTTCGGGTTTGAGGCCGTTGATCTGGACCTCGACGGTTACTTCGATCTGCTCTTGGACAAATAATTCTAGATTACTGGTGGAGCGGACATTTCTTATTTTCAAATCAGACCATTTGGTCATCAGATCCATGCGCCAGGCTGCCAGGTCTTTGGCGGGGCCGAAATTATCTTCGGTCAGACGCGTAAAATTGGTGAACGCCGGAAGGTAGGCTTTGCGGGCATATTCCTCAACCATGCGGTGACCATTGAAAATGGGCCCCAGAGCGGCAAACTGGGTTTTCATCTTTTTGATCCAGGCCCGGGGGAGGTTTCCTTTGTCACGGGTATAGAACAGAGGAACAACGTCCTTTTCAAGAATATTGAACAGGATCTGAGATTCCACAAAATCCTGGTATTCGTTGTCCGTATATTCTTCACCCTGGCCAATGGCCCAGCCCAGACTGTTGTCCGATTTGTAGGCCTCAGCCCACCAGCCGTCCAGAGTGCTCACATTCAACGTGCCGTTGATCATGGCTTTCATCCCGCTGGTGCCGCAGGCTTCAAGAGGTCTGCGCGGGGTGTTTAGCCAGATATCGCAACCCTGGACCATGTAACTTGCGATTTCCATGTCATAGTTTTCAAGAAAGACGATGCGTCCCCGGCATTCGGTCTCTTTGCAGAGCTCGACCAGCTGCTGAATGATTTTTTTCCCTTCGTTATCCTTGGGATGGGCTTTACCGGCAATAACGAACTGGATGGGCATTTTTTCATTGCCCAGCAGGCGGATGAGGCGTTCTTTGTCTTTCAGCAAAAGATAGGCTCGTTTGTAGGAGGCGAATCTGCGGGCAAAGCCGATGGTCAGGGCCTGGGGATCAAGGACTTCTTCCGCTATCTGCAGTTCCATGCGCCGTCCGCCCCGGGCCATGACCTGTTGTTTGACCCGTTTGCGGGCAAAATCCACCAGCCTTTCTCTGAGGCGTTCATGGGTTCGCCAGAGCTCCGCATCCGGAATGGACATGGCTTTGGACCACGTCCGACCGATATGCGGGGATTCCTGCCAAGCCGCCCCCATGTAGCGGCGCATGAGATACGAGATGTCCGGGGCGATCCAGGTCGGGATATGGATGCCATTGGTGATGGCCTTGATGGGGACATCTTCCACCGGATATTGGGGCCAGACGTGTTGCCACATCTTTCGAGACACCTGACAGTGCAGCCTGCTTACGCCGTTGCTGAACCGGGAAAGTTTGAGCGCCAGGACGGTCATGCAAAAGGTTTCTTCATCATCTCTGGGGTTTTCGCGGCCCAGAGCCAGGAAAACTTTAAAGGCCAGTCCCAGATCCCGGGCATAACCTTCAAAGTATTGTTGCATCAGATAGGCCGGAAAACGGTCATTGCCTGCCGGAACCGGCGTGTGGGTGGTGAAAACACTGCTTGAGGCCACCAGTTCCAGGGCGGCCTCGAAAGAAAGCTGATTTTCGCGCATGAAAATTCTGATCCGTTCAAGCCCCGCAAAAGCAGAGTGCCCTTCGTTCATGTGGATGACTTTGGGGTGTAGTCCTAAAGCATCCAGCATCTTAATGCCGCCAATGCCGAGCAGAATTTCCTGACGGATACGCATCTGCAGATCACCGCCGTACAGCTGTGCCGTGATGTTTTTGAATTCCGGAGTGTTGTCGGGGATATTGGTATCCAGAAGATAAAGAATAATCCGTCCGATGCGTGCTTTCCAAATTTGAAATTTGAGTTCCTGCCCTTGCATATTGAGCTTGATGTACAACGGGGCGTTGGCGATATCCCGGACAAGGGACAGAGGCATCTGGTCAAAATCGTTGAAAGGATACCTTTCCTGCTGCCAGCCGTCCTGCGTTAGATATTGGTTGAAATAGCCCTGCTGGTAACACAGGCCTATGGCAACCAAAGGAATGTTTAGATCACTGGCTGATTTGAGGTGATCCCCGGCCAGAATACCCAGGCCTCCGGAATAGATGGGCAGCGCCAGGGAAACGCCGTATTCGGCACTGAAATATGCGACAACAGGGCCCTTGTCCGGACTCTTGAGAGGAATGCTTGAGTCCTGTTCTGCAAGGTAACGCACCTGCAGCTCGGAAAGGTCCCGCAACCGTTCGAGGAAAAACGTGTCTTTGGCCATTTCTTCCAGAGTTGTCTGGGAGAGATGGTTCAAAAACCAGACCGGATTATGATGTCCCTGGGCCCAGAGATCAGGGTCTATCTGATCAAAAAATTCTTCCAGCTCATTTTTCCAGCTGTAAAGGTAATTGTATGCCATATCCCATAGGGCAGCCAACTTTTTGGGCAGCCTGGGGATGACACTGTACTGCTGTAAAGGATGCATCGTAATCCTCCCTTATTTTTTCAGACAAAAACGATTGTGGGCCATTTTTTAAGATATGAAAAATGCCATCCCAGGTGGTAAATTGCAAGGTCAAAACCCTTTTTCCCGTGGTTTGGTTCACCACGTTCCTGGGCTGCTGGCACCGGAAAAGATCAGGTGACTGTGCCTTCTGCGACGACAGATGTTATTTGGGAAAAAATGTGTCGTGCGGTGTTCCGGGCACGGGTGATTTTATATTGACGCTGTGCTCTTTTGAGCTGATAATTATATATTTAAATCGTTGCCGTACTGGCGATCCACTTGCCACATAGGAGAAATCGTGCCCCAGAATTTGTTACACGGATTGGATGTCCGGGTGAAATTTCTTTCCCCCTTGTGCACGTCTGAACAATTTTACTATGCCACCGAGGCTTCGGCGGGCATAGATTTACGGGCGTGCGTGTCTGCGCCAGGGGTCGTTGTTCAACCAGGAAAACGGTACCTGTTTCCTGCAGGGATTGCCATAGAAATTGTCCAACCAGGTGTGGCCGGTTTTATTTTTTCCCGCAGCGGCCTGGGTGCCAAGCAGGGGCTGACCGTCAGCCAGGGCGTTGGGGTCGTTGATCCGGATTATCGTGGTGAGATCATGGTTTCTCTGCTGAATACTGCAACGGAAGAGCGGCTGGTTCAACAGGGGCAGCGGATTGCCCAGCTGGTTTTTTTGCCGTTTTTCCATGCCGCTATTTTGCCTGTGGAGGAACTTGGGACCACCCCCCGTGGGGCCGGAGGATTCGGGCATACCGGCAAAATGTAGAAAACCGTCGGATAAAGGATACAGAGCTGATCTGGATAGACGGTATACAACAAGATGATGTTTGCCTGTGTGTGTCCCGGGAGGGGATATCTTTCGGGACCGGCATGCACTTTGGATGTTACTATTATCAACATATGGGGAAGAATATGGATTTTGAGGAACTCAAAAAACGTGAAGCGCAGGTTATGTGCCAGACGTACGGCAGATACCCGCTGGCCATTAACACGGCCAAGGGCACACACCTCGTGGATTACGAGGGCAAAACCTATCTTGATCTTTTGGCGGGGATTTCCGTGTGCAATCTTGGGCACTCCCATCCGGAGATCGTCGAGGTTATGCGCAGCCAGGCTGAGAAATTGGTGCATGTAAGCAATCTTTTCTATCAGGAAGAGCAGGTTGTGCTGGCAGAGAAACTTCTGCCTCTGACCGGACTGGACCGTGTATTTTTCTGTAATTCAGGGGCCGAGGCCAATGAAGGGGCTATTAAATTAGCCCGTCGGTATATGCAGGAGATACAGGGGCGGGATGCTTATGAAATCATTACCTTGGAAAAATCATTCCATGGCCGGACCTTGGCCACGCTCACGGCCACGGGACAGCAGAAGATCAAGCAAGGATTTGGCCCTTTTCCTCCCGGCTTCACCACGGTGCCCTTTGAAGATATTACGGCCCTAACGCAGGCTGTATCCAGCAAAACCGCAGCAGTGCTGGTCGAAGTCATCCAGGGGGAAGGAGGCATACGTCCATTATCTGATACGTATCTGCAGCAGGTGGCAGCTCTGTGTAAAGAACGTGATATTCTTTTTATCGTTGATGAAATACAATCAGGGATGGGACGGACCGGAGATTTTTGGGCTCACCAGCATTCCGGGATCAAGCCGGATATTTTTACTGCAGCCAAGGCTCTGGCCAACGGGTTGCCCATGGGTGCTGTCTTTTGTTCCAAGCGTGTGGCCGAGGCCTTTGGGCCGGGAAGCCATGGAACCACCTTCGGCGGCGGTGCTTTTGTGGCAGCTATTGCCACCAAGGTGCTGGAAATCATGGAACGGGATGATCTGGTAGCCAGATGCCGTAAACTTGGAACTTGGTTCATGCAGGAATGTGTTGCCGTGCAAAAGGAATTTCCGGATAAAATTACCGATTTGCGTGGTCGCGGATTGATGATTGGCATCGAGCTTGCTTTCCCCGGTCATGATGTGTGGAAGAGACTGCTGGACATGGGGTTTGTGTTGAATCTTACCCAGGAGCGTGTCCTCAGGCTTTTACCCCCGCTGATAATTACCCGGGAAGAATTGGCTCGTTTTATTTGTGCCTTGCGCACGGTGCTCAGCTCTTTGGCGTAGGGATGTTACCGGTTTTGACACCGCGGATGTATGGTTTTCATCGTTGCGGTGATCCTCTCACCCAGGCGGCGCGTCACGTTTCGAAAAACTTAAGGTGGTTGTCGCAACC
>JAQVZR010000036.1 GCA_028708105.1 Desulfoplanes sp.
TACCGTTTTCTATCACTGAACGACATCTCCAGGACTGAGCCCACGCAAGAAAAATTCATCATTCTCACCTTTGACGACGGGTATATCGACAATTATTCTATTGCATATCCTCTCTTAAAACAACGACATATCCCTTTTACCCTCTATATCTCCAATATATTCCCGGATAAACATGCCATCCTCTGGTGGTATCTGCTCAGCGAGCTCATCACCACGCGCAGCCGGGTGACCTTCACTTTCCACAAAAAATCTTATGCCTACGATACCAGCACGCAGGGGAAAAAAACATCCGCATATGCGATCATGGAACAGATGATCAAAGCCAGCATACCCCACCATCAGGAAGAACTTTTTCATTCCCTTTTCATCCAAAACGGCCTGGACCCCTATGCGTATGCACGCAGTGAAACCATGTCCTGGGACAATATACGCACCCTTTCACGTGACAGTCTGGTCACCATCGGCGCCCACACCATGAACCATTATCCCCTGGCCAATCTGGGGAAAAAAGAACTCCGCCTGGAAATATCCAAGGCTAAACAGGAACTCGAAGAAAAGACGGGTAAATCCATCGAGCATTTTTCCTTTCCCTATGGAAAACACGCGGACATCAGCCCTGCTGCCATACGCCAGGTGACCCTGGCCGGATTCAAAACCGCCGTGACAACCTGCGAAGCAAACATCCACACAACAGACCGGGACAGCCTGCTGCGACTGCCCCGGTTCACGATTTCAGGGAAATTCGAACACCCCGGTTTTCTCGATCTCTGCGGTTCCGGTTTGTACGCCCCACTCCTGCGTCTGGAAAGAAAATTCACGGCCATCTGAACCGGAGCACTCCCTGTTCAGATGGCCGTGAAAGCGATTATTCCTTTGCTGAAAAAGCCATATATCCCGCCGTTTCCCCCCGATGCACACCTTCGGAATCCTTCGATTTATCCTCGTCCACCCGGACCTCAAATCCTGCGGATGTTGCCTTGCGCAGCCGCAACTGGGCCGGGTCATAGCCTTCCATCCCCTGCATATCCCCAAGAATCACCGGAGTCTCAGTAAAACCGCCCACAAAGGTATGCGCGTAAAAAACATCGGTCACCAGATTTTCCGTTCTGCCGATCTCAAAAGCGACACCGTCCTGTTCACCCATGGATGGTTCCCAGGCGATGCAGGACACGGTTTCCTCTGCGTGTTCCTGATCATCGGCTTCCTGTTCCTGCAAGGTATACTGGAACCCGTACAGATCAATGCCATCCAACCTTCCGGTCACGGCCGCGGTGTCGTTTTCCGTGTTCACACAGGCAACAACCACGGGAAGTTCCATGAATGCCTGGGAGAAAGCCACGACCTGCGCTACCGAACTGCCTGTGGTCACAAAGGTTTGTGCACAAATTCTCGTGCCGTCATCAAGAATGTATTTTCCCGTTTCCATGACAAGATAACCGATGGTTTCCCAAACGTGTACTTCGTCAAGATAGTCCCATTCCTGGACACGGATATCACATCCCAGGGGCGTGACATCACGCACACGCACGGTTGAGGGATCTGTCCCATTGGAACTCACCGGCCCCGCTACAACCACGGGATCAATATAGGCGTTGGCAAAAGTCACGTGCTGCCATACATGATCCACCACGACACTTCCGGTTTCAAAAACAACCGTGGTCTCTGGCTGGGAAAACGACGCAGCATCGGCCGGGTCCGTTCCATTCTCAATTTCAAATCCATCCAGATCGCCGTCGTTATCCGCATCCGGATCATGCAGGTTCCCCAGACCATCGTCGTCAAGGTCGGCATTCCACCCGTCTGCGCCCCAATACAGATATTCTTCACCGTCATCCAGGCCATCCCCATCCGTATCAGACAACCGAGGATCTGTTGCATATCTTCCGATTTCTTCGTCATTTGCCAGTCCGTCCCCGTCCTCGTCTTCACTGACAGCGGATGGACCAAAAATCATATATCCCATCGTCTCAGGCACATGTTCCGTTTCAGTATTTTTGGATTGTTCCTCATCCAGTCTCACCTCGAATCCGGAAAAAGTTCTGTTTTGCAGGCGAACACCGGCAGGATCGGTTCCATTCATGCTCTGCATTCCGGCAAGCACGGCAGGGGCCTGTGCAAAATATTTTTCGAAGGTAATGGAATAAAAATCCTGGGTAACCACGTTCTCCGTCCTGCCGACTTCATAGACCGTACCATTGAGAGTTCCCGAAGAAGGTTCCCACGCGATACAGGAAATCTGTTCTTCGGCATGTTCCTGGGTGCTCGTTTCCTCTTCCTGCAAGGTATAACTGAACCCCTGCAACCCCACATCCGCAATCCTCCCCACCACGGCAGAGGTTTCGTTCTCCGTATTCACACTGGCAACCACGATGGGTACCGTGCCGAAGGTCTGGGAAAAGGTGAAAGTATTGCCATTTTCGCCCCCTTGGGGATAAAAAATTTCAGCACAGATCCGCGTCCCGTCTTCCAGCAGATACTTGCCCCGTTCCATGACAAGATACCCGATCATTTCCGTCGGGTGATCCCCGTCAAGATAATCCCATTCCTGGACACGGATATCAAATCCTTCGGGCGTAACATTACGGATACGGACCGTTGCCGGAGCAGTTCCGTTGCAGGAGAGGGGGCCGGCAACAACTACCGGATCCGTGTACGTACGCACATATGCAACATGCAGCCAGGAAGAACCCGCTTCCAAGGTTCCCTGCTCAAATACGAGGTCGGGCAGTGGCGCAGAAACCGATGCGGCATCTGCGGGATCAGTGCCGTTTATAATCTCCGCTCCGTCCATATCCCCGTCGTTGTCCGAATCAGCGTCCAGCAGATTCATGATGCCATCTCCGTCTCCATCATATGCCCAGGCCTGTTCGCCCCAGTATGCCAGTTCCTCCCCATCATCGAGACCGTCCTTATCCGTGTCGGCATCCAGGGGATCACTGCCATAAATCTGCATCTCATCTTCATTGGACAGGCCGTCGCCGTCCAGATCATTCACCACTTCCTTCTGCGAAAGGACGATATAGCCTATCATTTCGGAATAATGGTCTATTTCATCATCCTCAGATTGATCTTCGTCAATTTTGACATCAACCCCGGAAAGGCTTCGGTTCTGAAGACGCAAGGCTGCAGGATCGGTTCCCTCCATGGTCTGCATCCCGCCGATAACTGCCGGATTTTCGGCAAAGGAATCCGTCCATGCAAAGGTCTGAAAAACTGGGGTCACCCCGGTATCGGGCCTGACCACTTCAAAAATCGTTCCGTTCACGGAACCCTGGGAAGGCTCCCATGCCACATAACCGACGGTTTCACTTATATGATTCTGCCTGCTCAGTTCCTGCTCCTGCAGGGTGTACGCAAACCCCTGTACTCTGACATTGGCAACTCTGCCGGTTACAGCATCAGCTTCGTTTTCGGTATTCACGGACGCTACGACCACAGGCCGATTGTTCAAAAAAACAGGAAAGGTGATGACCTGGGTCCCGCCCCCCTCCGTTGTACTAAAACTGTCTGCAAAGATGCGGGTGCCATCCTCCAGAAGATATTTGCCTTTTTCAAGGACAAGATATCCCGCTATTTCATTCCCGTGGAGCCAGTCTTCATAATCCCATTCCTGAACGCGCACGTCACATCCCCTAGAGGTCACATTCCTCACCCGCACAATCGCCGGGCTGTCGTCATTGCAGGTCGGCGGGCCCATGATCACCACAGGATCAGTATAGTTCCCGGAAAAAGTGATATGTGCCCAGTCATGGTCCAGGATCACTTCCCCCACCTCAAAAACAAGGGCCGTCTGCACAGGCGAAAACGATGCGGCATCCGCGGGATCAGAACCCTGCTCCACTTCCACTCCATCCAGTTCTCCATCACCATCAGCATCGGCATCAAACAGATTGACCAGACCGTCCCCGTCAATATCCACGTTCCAGCTATTTCCATGTTCATTCCAATACGCTATTTCTTCGCCATCTTCCAAACCGTCACCATCCGTATCCGCAAGGTCCGGATCGCTGCCATAGAACGCATTTTCATCAAGGGTGCTCACCCCGTCCCCATCAGAATCGGGATCAAGGGATTTATGCGACAACGCGATATAACCGACCGTCTCCGGTTCGTGCACAACTTCCGCATCCAGCGAGGCTTCTTCATCCACAAGCAGGGTGATGCCCGTGGCATTTTTTGTCTGCCAACGCAGGGAGGCAGGGTCGGATTCATTGGCTGTCTGCATGGACGCCACAACCACGGGCGAAAAGGCAAAAGAATCCCCGAAAGAATAAAACAACGGCTCATCGGTTGCGTTCTCGATGCCATACCCGGCCTCGTAATCAATTTCGTGCAGCATACCGGAACCGGGCTCCCAGGCTATATATCCGACGGTTTCTGTCAGATGGAAGATACTCTGGTTTTCTTCCTCCTGCATGCGGTACGTAAAACCCGTGGTGGAAACCGCACGGATTTCTCCTGTAACGGCATCGGCGTCGTTACAGGTCATTATCGAAGAGACAATCACCGGAGAAACGGAAAATTCCCGACCCAGAGAAACGCTCAAAAAATCATCTGTCTGCGGGGCCTGAAAACTGTCCGCAGTGATCAGCGTCCCATCTTTCAACATGTACTCTCCCCGTTCAACCACCAGATATCCCACGGTTTCCTTGGCATGCTCATCATCCAGATATGCCCATTCCTGGATACGGATATCGAACCCCTCGGAAGTCACATTACAAATACGCACCACCCCGGGCTCGTCTTCTTTCAAGGAAGCGATAGTGGCCACAACAACAGGATCACTGAAAGCCCCTTCAAAAGAAACATGAACCCACGGGGAACCTGCAGTTATTTCACCAGCCTCAATGGGCGGCGGGTTGTACGCGCCCATGATACTCTCCAGCGCCGGGAGCCAGACATCGGCCATCTTGCCGTAGCCCTGTTCCGTCGGATGAAGGGTATCAAAAAGATCTCCTGCATCAAGTCCATAATCGAGGGCTGATTCCTGATCTACCGACACAAGATCTTCTCCTGTCTCGATTTTATCATTAACCATATTCTGCAACAAAAGATTGAACTGGGATGTATGTTCGTTACGCCAATCGCCTCCATCTTCCCGCACATTGATGATATTGGCCACACACACCGTTATGTTTGAATCATACCTTTCAATTTCATCAACAATGGTCTCGACCTCCGATACGATTTCCGCGGCTGTCTGGCCCGAAGAAACATCATTGGTGCCTATGTGCAAAAGTACGATATCGGCATAATTACTCTCCAGCCATCCATAGATATTACTTGCAAGGAGATCTGCGGTCCGGCCTCCATACGCTTCATGGTCCGGATCGGGAAAAATTCCGTTCTGCACAGATCCCACAAAATCAAACTGAAATCCATCGGCTGACAACGCATAGTACAGGGGCTTCCGATAACTGTTCTGCAGCAGGATGCCATCGTCATCCGTTTCACCATGCCCCTGAGTGATAGAATCACCCAGCGGCATAATCGAATACGGACAATTATAAAATGCATGGGCAGTACACACAGAAAAAACCATGCATACAAAAAAACAAAATAATAACTTTGGAGAGTTCATACGCCACGTCCTTCCTGATTGTTTTTCATGATTCCCATGCATGGCGCGTACCCATGGTCATAAATATAAACAACCTACTAATATATAAAACTCTAGTGTAAAAATTATTTATCGAATACACAATTTTCGTAAAAAAGCAGAAGCACGAGTCTCTTGCAAGTAGAAAATCCGTTTGGTCCGGACCCAAAAAAAAATCCTGTAGAATACATCGTATTCTACAGGATTTACATGGCTTTTCCAAAGAATTGGAGCCGTAAGGATTGGATTACGAAGGATTACAAAAACATCTCCGGTTCTTTGGGGGCTGCGTGCTTCGTATGCAGGAAGACGGTGGTGTCATGGATTTTAGGCACATTCCAGAATCTGGCACCGGTGGGACAGGCTTTGATACATGCACTGCAACGGATACAGCCGCTTTTATCCGTGTGTACAAGATCTGTTACCCGCACAACCTGAGTCGGGCAGACCCGGGCACATTCACCGCACAGGGTACACAATGCCTCGTTGGTGTCCGGAGAAATAGAACTGGGTTGGATACCATCGCGGTACGGAAAATTGCCAGGGACCTGGAGCAATGGAAGCTGATCAAGGGCACCACAAGCCTGCATTTTTTCACGGATTCTGGAACCAAAATCACGGGCTTTTTTCAAATCATCGGCATCAGGACGACCAGCAGCCACAGGCAGCTCGGCTGTTGAAAAAGAATGTTCCCCGATAAAGGCAGCAGCTCCAACAGGGACAAATCCCAGCTCTTCAGCCACGTTACGCAGTTCCAGCAACGCATCCTCATAGGCCCGGTTGCCATAAACCACCACGAGGACAGCCGGACGTCCCTTGCCCTGTACATTCTGACGCAGACGATCCACAACAAGTGCAGGGACCCTGCCCGCATACCCCGGTGTCCCGATAACGGCCACATCCGAGGCCTGTCCCTGGGGCACAGTATCCAGAGGGAAGGTCAAATCAATGCGGGAAAGAGGAGTGCTAAGCTTCATGCCTTCACCAATGGCATCGACAATCTTCATGGTTGTTTTGGTAGGAGAAAAAAATATCAACTGCGCGGTATCACATTTCATGTCCAGCCCCCTGGGGTTATGTCCGGCTTCATGCCGTATTCGTCATTTTCATCGTGCCTGTTCTTCCAAGTCCACCATGTAACTAATTCCGAATCAGAGCACGGTACATTGCTTTCAGATCCCTGCTGTACGCAGCTCTTCCGTGCAGCGCACTCCAAATCCAACGTCATACAGTCCCCCGGACCAGCACAGGGCCGACTCCAGAAATACGCTACAGATCATACAATGAGCACATGGCCATCCGTCATACTATTTTTTCCGGCATGTCTATCCCTTATTGAACCAGACAGATCTTTGGTCCAGATGCACGATTCTGTCAAAGACCTCGACGAGAGATGCACTGATATCTATCCCTCCCCAGCATTCCGGCATAAAAATAAAAAAAAGGACACTGAAATATATCCAGATCCATAAAAGGCGGGACACATAATACCATTTTTACTTTGTATTGAGACCAGCAAAAGAAGATCTGCCCAACAAGGTAGAAGCGGCTTCCAGCCGCTTTCTTCGGCCATTAAAAAATGAAAATGGTATAAGGATACAGGCCCGGATATAAGAAACCCTGCCCCACGAAAAAAGGGACTACGCTTGCACGTAATCCCTTATTTTCTTATGGCGGGGCCGATGGGGTTCGAACCCATGGCCTCCGGCGTGACAGGCCGGCGTTATAACCAGCTTAACTACGACCCCGTATGGAGACTTCATTATTCAGATAAACTACGATTGTCAAGTAAATGGCGGGGCCGATGGGGTTCGAACCCATGGCCTCCGGCGTGACAGGCCGGCGTTATAACCAGCTTAACTACGACCCCGTAAACAAACGTATGGTGGGCGGTACAGGGCTCGAACCTGTGACCCTCGGCTTGTAAGGCCGATGCTCTCCCAGCTGAGCTAACCGCCCCTCCGAACAACGAGACCGACTTCTATAGAACCAGCACTCAGCTGTCAACAAATAATTAAAAAAATATCATTCCCTTTAAAATCCAGAAAATTGGCAACGCGTCCCAACGCCTTCTATCACCCCTTTGCAATACGTTGCCCCCTTGTCCGGCCGGCTTTTACGCGGCCAGGACGGGACAAAGCCACGGTCTCCCGGCTCCCGTCTCCTGCCTCCCGAATTCCTTACCCCTGTTCCCTATATAAACATAACCGAGGCTCCGCAGACCATCAGCAGAACCCCAAACCAGCGCCTGCGGATATTTTCTCCCAAAAACCACTTGGACAAAAACAGAGTCACGACCATACCTAGCATGGATATGGGTTCGGCAACGCTGACATCGATCTCGGTGATGGCCAGGAGCAAAAACAGATACGAATAGGCATTGATTGCTCCACTGGCCATAGCTGTCCAGGGACGCTCTCTGAAAAGATGAAAAATTCCCCGCAGATGCCCCTGGAGAAGCACGTAGATACACACATAGGCTGCAATGATCAGATACAGAAAAAAGCAGTAGGTTACGGGCGGCGCATTCTGGATATTGCTCTTGTCGATCACCCTGCCCACGGCGATAAGCAGGGAAGCGGCAATCATAAACTGACAGCCCCGATTATGAAACAGCGCTCGCATGGAGCAAAAAAACGTGCTCCGCATGTGATCCGGCCTGTTCAGATGCGATGCCCCATAGACAAGGAGCACCAGCCCCAGGCACTTATACACCGAAAGAGGTTCACCCACCCACACAAAGGCCATGATCGCCAGAAAAAAAATATTGAAATTATACAGAGGACTGACGAGGGAGGCCTCTTCGAGCGACAGAGAGCGGACATAGCAGACAAAAGCTACGGAATAGAAAAGCCCGCTGGCCAGAGCCTTGGGCACAAATACCCAGGTTGTCGGCCCTTCCATGGGCACAAAGGGCAGCAGAAAAAGTGCTCCCAAAAAAAAGAACAGAAAGGTCGAACAAAACGAATCAGCGTTCGTACCCATTTTTTTGACAATGATCCGCTCTACCCCAAGGGTGATCACCCGGCCGAACAATGCCAATACCGGCAAGGATATGGACATACCATGCTCCAAAAAAAAATGGACAGCCTACACTGCCCATTAAAATAGTGGTAACGATTCAGCACACTGGTTATCTATACAACGGTAAAACACACCGCCATGCGCATTTTCAAGCATCCCGTGTTGATCATGAATAAGGCCAGCCAGATCCGGGCCCCGCAATGTTCTGTACCATCACAGACTAAAGGGCATACTTTTCTTGAATGCCCTGGTCTCAATCCTGGATCATCGTCCCCGCATGAGAGGCAGCTAATGGTCTTCCACCTTGCCCAAAAATTCCCTGGTGCGTTCATTCTGGGGAGAAGCAAAAAATTGCTCAGGGTCATTTTCTTCAACGATCCTTCCATCGTCCATAAAAATGACACGGTCGGCCACATCTTTGGCAAAATTCATTTCATGGGTGACCACCAGCATGGTCATGCCCTCTTTGGCCAGATCCTTCATGACATCCAGGACTTCCCCCACGAGCTCGGGGTCCAGGGCGCTTGTGGGCTCGTCAAAAAGAATCAGTTTGGGATTCATGGCCAGAGAACGGGCGATGGCCACCCGCTGCTTCTGTCCGCCGCTGAGCTGATCAGGATAGACGTCAGCTTTGTCTGCCAGGCCAACCTTTTTCAAAAGCTGCGTACCCAGCGTCCGGGCCTCTTCTTTGCCCATTTTACGTACTTTGAGTGGCCCCAGCGTCACATTTTTAAGCACGGTCATGTGCGGAAACAGATTGAACTGCTGAAAAACCATCCCTGCTTCAGCGCGGACCAGATTCATATTCGTATTTTTATCGGTCAGATCATGCCCGTCCACAACAACACGGCCGCCGGTAATTTCTTCCAGTCTGTTCACACAGCGAAGGAGCGTGCTCTTGCCCGATCCGCTGGGACCGATAATAACCACGACTTCACCGGGTTGGACATGAAGATCCACGCCGTGCAGCACTTCCAGGGCACCAAAACGTTTTATAAGATTTTCAATTCGTACCATAGCATCCTACATTATTTTCGGGAACAGGCTTATACGGCGAGGTCAAAGGAGCCAGCTCGGTCAACGTCGGTCCGACCAGACCTCTGGAAAGCACGCTGTATACACGACGTTACTGAAAACGCATAGTATCAGCGTTTGAATATCAACCGGTGCTCGACCATATTGAGCATCTTGGAAATACTCAACGTCAAAACCAGATACATGACTGCAACCGTAAGCCAAACCTCAAACGAACGAAAATTGGTGGCAATAATTTCCTGGCCGCTGCGGGTCAGTTCCCCAACACCGATGACCACGAGCAGCGAGGTGTCCTTGAGACTGAT
>JAQVZR010000037.1 GCA_028708105.1 Desulfoplanes sp.
AGGAAAGGTCAGGTTGTGCAGGGGGGCATGGCCGCACGCAAGGACAGGGAAAAAGGGATGGTCGCTCTGGGGATGCATGATCCGTGAAAGGGCAAAAAGTAAGGTGCCCTGGATGGTCTGGGTATAGCAGTCAAGTCCTTGATGATTGGCTGTTAGTACGTCGGGGGATGCCTCCAGTTGGCTGGTCAGCAGCGATGCCGTGAGCTTGCCCAGTATCCGTTGCGTATACTGGTAGACCACGTCGAACAGGGGATCGTTTGGGGGTAGAGGATGGTTTTTTTACGTGGCACTGTTGCCCCTCAATGCCCAGGCCCGTTGTATTGCAGAACCAGCATAGTGATGTCATCGGACTGGGGGGCTGTCTGGACATGTTTTTTAACGCTTTCCCGGATTTTTTGAACCAGTGCCTGGGGGTCGGCATCCCTGTTGAGGGTGACATCTTCCAGCAATTTTTTGTCAGAAAAAAGGTTTTGATGGATATCCAGGGCCTCGGTAACGCCGTCGGTGTACAAAAAGATTTTTTCGCCCGGTTCCAGATCAAATGCGAGTTCCTGGTAGGGCATGTCTTCCATGCCGCCGACAACGAGTCCGCTGATACCGTCCTTATACAACGTTTCTCCGTTGTTTTTGATCAGTATCGGAGGGTTATGTCCGCCGCTGGCGTAGACGACGCTTCCGGTCTGTGTGTCCAGGACGCCGATAAACAGGGTCACGAACATGGAATTGGGGTTTTCCCGGCTGAGCTTGTCATTGATCCGAACCATGATTTCTGCCGGTGAACTATGCTCTTCGGCCGTGGAGCGGATCAGGGTCATGGTAATGGCCATAAACAGGGCTGCGGGTACTCCCTTATCAGACACGTCGCCGATAACAAAACAAAGGTGGCTGTCGTCGATGAAAAAGAAATCATACAGATCGCCGCCCACTTGTTTGGCGGATTCAAGACTGGCGAAAAGTTGGATTTCTTGGCGTTCAGGAAAGGCCGGGAAAATTTTGGGCAGGATACCTTCCTGGATTTCCTTGGCGACATCGAGTTCGCTCTGGATACGTTCTTTGGCGCTGGTGACCTCCAGCAGATTGGCCACATTGGTGCGCAGTTCCGAGAGCATGAATACAAAGGCGGTGGCCAGACGTCCGACTTCGTCCGTGTGTCCGGAGATCAGGTGGTCAATGGATGTATGATCGGATGCTTCAGATGTGAGATCCTGGTTGGGCAGTTCTTTGGCGAAACGTGCCAGTTCGTTCAACGGTCCGGAAATACGGTGCACAAAGGCGATGGCCAGGATGAGAGCAAGGAGAGATACGGCCATGATGACCAGAAATTGTCTTCCCACCAGGGTGTTTGCCGGCTCCTGGATTTCGTTAACAGGAACAATGGCGGTTACATACCAGTCCAGTGGCTTGAAAAAGAATGATCTGGCCAGCATTTCTCTTGTCTCGCCGGATTGGTTTTGAGAAAAGGTGATGAACTCTCCGCCCGACCCTTCGTTGCCGATCAAGCGGGTCATGATGTTTTCTGGCAACTCACGTTGTTGTGGGGGGTTGGTAACAAGCTGTTTGGTGCTGTTGAAAATGATCACGCTGCCGGTCTTGGCAATACGTATTTTTGCCAGGGTCGCTTCCATAACCTTGACCAGCTCGCGGATTTTTTTCTGTTCCTGGATGCTGATATCTCCCACGCGGATAACAGAACCTATGGTCCAGCCCCACTGGGTAAAGGGAATGAAATAGCCTAGTTGTTTTTCGGACTTCTCGTTTCCTTCATCCCAGGTAAAGACGGAAAAGGTCCCGCCATACAAAGCATCGTGGCCATGGATGATTTTGGTGATCAATGTGCCTTTCATGTTCCGGAGCTTGGCAATGGATTCGCCAATTTTGTTCCGATCCGGATGAAAGACTATATGATTCTGTTCGTTGAAGATGGCTACGGAGCTGCCGGATTCGGAATGGATGGTGTGCAGGAGTCCCAGAAGTCGTGTTTGAGCCTGTTTGTCGGTGAGGACCCCCTCGGCTGCCAGGGTTCGGTATTCCCGGCACAGAGCCAGAACTGTTCCCGCAAGATGACGCAGCTGGGTTTTACGGGTCTGGACAGTGGAAACTTTGTAGTCCAGCAATCCTTCATACTCACCTTTGATCGTTGTATGGATGAGTCCCAAGGCGTTAGAAACGGAGCGCACCTCGGCCTGGAGCATGGCCTTGCCGACGTCTTGTTTGGTAAAGAACATAATCCCGGCTGCAGTGATAATCAGGATGAAGAGCACCAGGGCAATGATTTTGGAACGCAAGGAGGAGAGCATGGATGATCCAGGATGTCCCGGTAGAGGGGGTTGATGGTTACCGAGCACGTAAAACAAATCCCACGTGAATACAAGAAACAGGCCTATCCGCAAAACGAAAATCCTTGACCCCTGCCGACCACCTCGCATACCTTCCGAGGTATACTGTATATTCTATTTGTTATGATTTCCCTTTCGTTATAAAATTTAACATTCAAAGGATTTTGCAATGCGCAGCAAACTCATGACCCATGGACTGGAAAAGGCCCCACATCGTTCGTTGATGTATGCCACAGGACTGACAAAGGAAGAGATGTGTCGTCCTCTTATTGGGGTATGCAATGCGGCTAATGAGATTATTCCTGGCCACGTTCATTTGGATACCATCACCCGTGCCGTTAAAGACGGGGTGCGTATGGCGGGTGGGACGCCCATGGAATTCCCGACCATTGGGGTATGTGACGGTCTGGCCATGAATCATGAGGGCATGAAATTCAGCCTACCCAGCCGCGAACTGATTGCCGATTCCATTGAGATCATGGCCACGGCCCATCCCTTTGATGCTCTGGTTCTGGTTACCAATTGCGATAAAATTGTCCCGGGGATGCTTATGGCTATGCTCCGGTTGAATATTCCGGCTATTATTGTCAGCGGCGGTCCTATGCTGGCTGGTTCTTACAAGGGCAAAACCGCTGATCTGATCACGGTTTTCGAGGGTGTGGGCAAGGTCAGTCGCGGGGACATGAGCGTGGATGAGCTGGAAAAACTGGAGATCTCGGCCTGTCCTTCCTGTGGTTCCTGTTCGGGAATGTTTACGGCCAATTCTATGAACTGTCTTTCTGAAGCCATTGGTCTGGCCCTGCCTGGCAACGGCACCATTCCTTCGGTCACCAGCGCCCGTATTCGTTTGGCCAAAAAGGCCGGGATGCAGGTCATGAAGCTTCTGGAAAAGGGGATCTGTCCCCGGGATATCGTCACGGAAAAGAGTGTTGCCAATGCGGTGACTGTGGATATGGCCCTGGGATGTTCTACCAATACCGTTCTGCATCTTCCCGCTATTTTTGCCGAGGCCGGTCTGGATCTGACCCTGGATATTTTTGATGAAATCAGCCGAACGACTCCGAACCTGTGCCATCTCTCCCCGGCCGGACATCATCATCTGGAAGATCTGAACATGGCTGGTGGCATTCCTGCGGTTATGTCCGTATTGCGGGACAAGGGACTTCTGCAGCTGGATGCCCTGACCGTGACCGGAAAGACCCTGGGGGAAAATCTTGAGGATCTGGGAGCGCAGGTTATGGATTCGGATGTTATCAGATCTGCGGATGCCCCTTACAGCACTGAAGGCGGCATCGCCATATTGCACGGCAATCTGGCTCCCGATGGATGTGTGGTCAAACAGGCTGCCGTGGCTCCGGAAATGATGCAGCGTACAGGCACCGCCAGGGTTTTTGAATCCGAGGAAGATTCGGTGACCGCTATTCTGGGCGGAAAGATCAAGGCCGGAGATGTCGTGGTTATCCGCAACGAAGGCCCCAAGGGCGGACCTGGAATGCGTGAAATGCTCACTCCTACCTCGGCTGTTGCCGGTATGGGCCTTGATAAGGATGTGGCCCTGGTTACGGACGGTCGTTTCAGCGGCGGTACCCGGGGCGCGGCCATTGGGCATATTTCTCCCGAGGCTTTTGAAGGCGGTCCCATCGGTCTTGTGAAAGAAGGCGACCAGATCCGTCTGGATATCCCGGGCAGAACACTGGAACTTCTTGTCTCCGAAGACGAACTGGCCCAACGCAAAAAAGCATGGAAGCCTTTGGAGAAAGAGGTAAAATCCGCCTTTCTGCGCAGATACCGTCGACTGGCGTCCTCCGCAGCCCAGGGCGCGGTATTTGCAAAATAAGGATGCCCGCGAAACAGGTCTGCCCTTTAGGGTACGCAAAAAAACGCGAAAACAAAATCCGTAGGGGCGGATCCCTGTGTCCGCCCTTTTCGCGCACTGTTCATGTTTCTCGCGCACCATCTCTCTGTTTCATGCTCGATCCCTGACCGTTGTGCTCGAAAAGGGCACCCACGGGGGGGTGCCCCTACGGACAATTGATTCATAATTCGATAATAAACATCACACATTCAACAGCGACACATTGCCATGAATTGGTCAAACACGCAGGCTGAGCAGTATGAGCACTGGTTCACTACGCCTAAGGGGCGGTTTGTCCTGGACAGGGAAAGCCGTCTTTTGCAGCGTATGATTTCCACTTGGCCCCGGCGTAAGCAGAAACTTGTGGATATCGGATGTGGTGCAGGACATTTTGCCCATATGTTCTGGGAATGGGGATTTGACGTCAGCGGAATTGATGCTTCACCGGCCATGCTCAAACGGGCCCGGGTGCTTATGGATAAGCATATGCAGCTGCAGGTGGGCGTTGCCGAACGGCTGCCCTATGATGATAATGAATTCGATTTTGCGGCCCTGATAACTGTCCTGGAATTTTGCGATGATCCCGTTGCCGCCATTGCTGAGGCAGCCAGGGTGGCCAGAAAAGGACTGGTTATAGGTTTCCTGAACAGGTATTCCTTATATTACCTGCTCCATGTACGATCCCAGCGCAAACTGCTGGAATCCGTATGGGCGAAAAGTTTCTGGTTTTCCTGGTGGGAGATGCAGCGATGCATTATTTCCGCCTTGGGCCGGCAGTCTCTATGTGCCCGGTCCGTGCTCCCCGGCCCCATGTGTTCCTGGCGGGCCACCCCTCTCTTCAAGCAGCTCGGCGGAGTCCTTCTGCCACCCTATCTCGGCGCCTTTGTCACTGTGCGCATTGATCTTCTCGGTGAACCAGTCAAAACCCCGCTGATGGCCTGGAATACCGAGCCCAGTCTGTAGAGACAAGGCCTGCCTTGCCTCTACAGCAGATTCCGTCTCCGATTTGCATTTCGCCTAATATGATCGGCCTAAGAAGAAGGTACGTTGTTATTTTGGGGTGGTATGTACGATGGCAGCCAGTTCGTCCATGGCCGCCAGCGGGTTTGCGTGCTGGAAGATGTTGCGGCCGATGCTTACGCCTCGGATTCCGGTATCCATGGCCTCCTTGATCATGGCCAAAAAACCCGGGAAATTTGCTTTTTTGGGTCCACCTGCAATGATCACGGGTACAGGGCAGGCATGTATGGCCCGGGTAAAACTTTTCTGGTCTCCGGAATAAGGGACCTTGATCAGGTCGGCCCCGAGTTCTGCGCCCAGCCGGATGGAGTGAGCCACCAGGGTCGGATCAAGCTCGTTTACGATCTGTCCCCCCCGGGCGTAGATCATGGCCAGGACCGGGATGCCTAAGAGGTGGGCCTCCTCTGTGACCGAGCCCAGATCCGAGAGCATCCGGTCTTCAAATTCATTCCCCATATTAATATGTACGGACACCGCGTCCGCACCGAGCCGAACCGCTTCTTGGACCGAGCAGACCAGTGTCTTGGCATAGGGGGGCAGGCTGTGGCGTGTTCCGGCGGAAAGGTGAATAATCAGGGATTGATCGGGCTTAAGATCTTGAGCATGGACTGCGGCCATTCCTTTATGGAGAATAACCCCTTGAACTTTTGTCGGGTTGAGTCCTCGAATCAATGTACCTATATCTTCGAGGCCGTTCAGCATACCTTCACTGACCCCGTGATCCAGGGGAAGCAAAATGGTGTTGTTACTTTGTGCGTCAAAAAGCCGCTGGCGCCGTCTTTGGCATCCTGTCATGGTTATTTCACTCGGTTGTATGGATGGATAAAAAAAGAGGATAGCTATTCAGACCTGGTTTTAATCATTTTTTATAGGCCCGTGGTCGTAGAAAATGTGCTCTGGGGCGGGCATGCCGGTCTGCCTGCATGAGTACCTAGTCTGCCCCTACCGGATTCCGGATGATGAAGGGGTACTAAAAATCCAGGATAGACACGCAGTGAGCATACGTGAAGATGGTATTGTTCGCGCCGTCATGCCGCTTTTGGGTTCTAGCGGTCAGACCAGAGACAGCGAGAGCCCTTGATGGTTAGCCAGCCCAGGGGCAGACCCTGCCAGTAAAGTCCTCCTGTCGTGCCTTGCCCAGGAGAGGGCAGGCTCTGGCCTGATATTATTTTATGCAGGATGTCAATGTCCGTGACATTCAGTCCTCCCAATACGTCGTGGGAAGGCATCAGACAATGCAGCCTGGAATCAATACGAAAACGATCGTTGCGTAATGTTCCCAGGGGAAATCCTTGCCAGCGCAGGTGGGGGGCGAATAGTTCCCGTGCCTTGTGATGGAGAAAGAAAATCCGATCCTTAAACAGGGCGCATGTGCCGTGTTCAAGGGTCGTTTTGCGCAGGGGAAGTCTGCGGGTCAACAGATCCATTGATACAGGTGTTCCTCGGGGGCCGGTGGAGGTGGATTCGGTGCGATAGGTTGGGGATAGCTGTTCCTGTTGCAGGTGCCCCGGTTTTTTGAGTCGGGCCACAAAAAATCCCTGGGCCCCGGATTTGGTACCGTCCACCAACAGGCAATGGGCCAGCTCGGAGGCTCCTTTCCGGTCAACGCGAAATCCGGGCAGGGGCTCAAGGTGTTCCAGCTGCAGATCGAGGGTGTCCACGGCCCACCGGACCTGTTCCTCGTTTTCCAAAGGGTCTGTGGTGCAGGTAGAATAGATGATTGTTCCCCCCGGAGACAGAAAACGCGCTGCTTTGGCCAGAATATCTTTCTGGAGCTGGACCAGGGGGGCGAGCTTGTCCGGGGTCCAGACATTCATGACCTGGGGATTTTTATCCACCGTACCCCAGCCGCTGCACGGGGCATCCACCAGAATATAGGGCCATATCCCTTCCTCGAGAGGAAGATCCTGGCCCTGATAGCAGGTGGTGACCACGTTGGGAAGATTCTGGAGCCGGAGATTGGCGCGCAGTGTCCCCAGCCGGGAGGGGCTGACCTCGTTGGCAACGACCAACCCTTCTGGACCGACCAGACGTGCCAGCAAACTTGTCTTGCTCCCGGGGCTGGCGCACATGTCCAGGACCACACTTCCCTGAGGCGGATCCAGAAGTAATGGGGGGAGCATGGACGAACGGTCTTGAATGTAAATATGGCCGAAGGTATGGGCCATAGAGTTACCCAGGGCCGTGGGACCGCTGAGGAGGCTTCGTGCGAGTTCGTAACAGGGATCTTTTGCAAAGAGAAAGCCCTGAGCACGCAGAAGCGATTCCACGAGTTCGGTATCTCGGGGCAGGCAATTGAGCCGGAAGGCGCGGGATAACGTCGGTTGCTGGTCAGTGGTCATGGTCACACGTGTGTTGCATTGTTTGCGTACTTGAAAAGGTCGTGTAGTGCTGGCTACAGCTAAACAAGAACGCCAGGTTCGTCCAGACCCGGGAGCGCGGGCGTCCCCGCCCGTATCTTCGCAAGAAAAAAGAACGCGTCTCTCCCCCAATATTTTCTTGACAACGAATCGTGCTTGGATAAAGAGAATGAACGTTCATTCCGCCCTATTTATACCCAGGAAATATTCATGTCTTCCGACTCCAAAAATATACGTAGCGCCATACTCGATGCCGCTCTGGATCTTTTTTCGGAACACGGGTTCCATTCTTCCCCTATTTCACAAATAGCTACCCTTGCGGGGGTGGGTGTCGGCAGTATCTACCGATATTTCAGTGATAAGGATGCCCTGATCCATGCAGTATACGCAAAGGTGGACGGTCCTTTGCAATGTCTCATGGACAAAAATATAATCACGACTTTTTCGCCGCATCTGCAATTTACGCATTTTGTTACTGATCTTATTTATTACCTTCGCTCCCACCCCAAAGATTTTAGATTTATCGAGCAATATTATAATTCCTCGTATGGGATCAATAAAGTCCATGCCAAAATTTTTCAGGACAATGGTAGCCCTTCGGATCTATTCACAAGACTTTTTTTGAGCGGCCAAAAGGAATCAACGATACGATCGTTGCCATTGCCTGTCTATCTGACAATGACCTTCGGACCTATCACTTACCTGGTCCGATATTCATTATCCGGGCATATCACGGTGGATGATGCCATTGTTCAGGCCACAGCCGATGCCTGTTGGAACGCGATAAAGGCGTAACAGATGGTTACCATTGGTTAACTGAAGTTTTTGTCAGGGTTCATGAGATCGTCCTTGTTTGTAGGCCCATGATAAACGCTTGACAAAATATCTGTTGGTAATTTGTAGGGGCGTATTGGCTGCTCGCCCTTGTTGTAACGTGGTGCAGTGTCTGGGCGACCAACCGGTCGCCCAGACGGAAAATGTACCATCTTTTAAAATTGTGTACGTGAATAAGGTCAGGTCCGTTGCCATTTCAAAAGGGCACCCCCAAGGGAAGCCCCTACGGGAATGGCGATATCTCGCAAAATTATATAGTTACCAAATAGGTACAATACAATATGGAGGCGTTTTGATACGGATGAATAAAAGGATACCAGGCTGTGGCCTATATATCATAGCTGTGAGTGTTCTGTTTGCGGGCCTGTTACTGTCCGCCTGCGAACAGAAGAAAGAGGCGCCAAAATCGCGTCCGGTTCCTGAGGTGACGACGATGACGGTCCATCCGGAACCGGTGGCATTAACCACGGAACTGCCGGGACGGGTTTCTGCCTATCGCACGGCAGAAATTAGGCCTCAAGTCAATGGTCTGATCATCAAGCGGTTGTTTACGGAAGGTTCCTACGTCAAGGAGGGACAGGCCTTATATGAGATTGATCCGGCTCCCTTTCAGGCTGCATTGGACAATGCAAAGGCCGCCCTTGTGCGGTCCCGGGCTCAGCTGCCTTCCATCCAGTCTCGGGCCGCCCGGTACAAGGATCTTCTGGCCGACAGGGCCGTGAGTCAGCAGGATTATGATGACGCCGAGGCCGCCCTGGCCCAAATCAAGGCGGATATCCAGTACTGGAAGACATCCATGGAAACCGCCCGCATCAATCTGGGGTACTGCAGCATCAGCGCGCCCATTTCCGGGCGTATAGGCAAGTCTGCCGTCACCGAAGGCGCCATTGTCACGGCCTATCAGCCCGTTGCACTGGCCACCATCCGTCAGCTTGATCCCATTTACGTCGAGGTACCGGAGTCCCGTACGGCCATGCTGCGTCTGAAGCAGCGGCTGAACACGGGGACCATTGTACAGGGTGAGTCAGCGGATAAGAACACTGTCAGTCTCCTTCTTGAGGACAATTCCGCATATCCCCTCAAAGGAGCGATACAGTTCAGTGAAGTGAACGTGGACGAAACCACCGGTTCCGTGACCATGCAGATTATCTTTTCAAATCCCCAGCAGGTACTTTTGCCCGGGATGTTTGTCCGGGCGCGGATCAACGAAGGCGTTAATCCCAAGGGTATTCTTGTTCCCCAGGAAGCCATCTCCAGAGATCACAAAGGGGCCCCCTATGCCTTGCTCGTTAACGCGGAAAGCAAGGTTGAAGTGAAAATGCTTACCCTTGATCGGGCCATGGGCAATAAATGGCTGGTGGCATCCGGACTGGTTGCCGGAGACCGGGTCATTCTTCAAGGTCGTCAGTTTGTCCGGCCCGGGATGACTGTCAAGGTGGCCACGGTTCCGAGTGATTCTCAGGAATCTTCGAGCTCTGCAGAAGGAGACGCCTGATGTTATCTCGGTTTTTTCTGGATCGT
>JAQVZR010000038.1 GCA_028708105.1 Desulfoplanes sp.
CCCTTACTTCTACTAAGGCGGTTACGATCCATTGGGGCGACGGAACTACAAGCGAAGACGTTTACGGCGAAAACGTAACAGTTACCCACACCTATACAAACAACGGCGTTTATTTCATTGGTCACAGCCAGGCCTTCCTGAATCAGGGTCTGCTGGATCAGAATCTGCAAAATCATATTGCCAAGAACAGCACCGTACTCGGAACGAAGAGATTCCACGTCAAAATCGTTGGATGAGGACCAGTCCATATAATGGAGATCATACCCGGACTTGAGTTCGGAAAGATATATGGGTTCACCATTGATCCGGGCCACAACCCCGGGCTGGGATTCACCCTGGCCACATCCTGACACGGCAAGGAGCAACGCCAGCATTATCCCCAAAAGATACGTCTTTTTCCCCATCATTGCACAATCCAATCCATGCATCCAACAGCATTTTCACCGGGATGCACACGACCAGGCATCCTCACATTGTTCAGAAAGTCAGACATGAGCATTCTGCGGCACAAGATCCTCCACCAACCCATCCACAACAAGGTTGACCGCATGCATGCAGACGGCAATAGATTGATTGTCCTGCCAGCGCAACTCCAATTTTCCCGGGGGAACCAACCGTGCGCTGTCCTGATGCGCACTCACCCATTGCACCAGATCCAAAGGATTCACAGGGCTGTCCGTTGCATCCCAGGTGAGTGCAAGCTTGTTGGCATACACATCGACTTTCACGATCCCCAACGGTTTAATCTTTTGTTTGAGTTTTAAAATTTCAATAAACGTTTCAAACGGTTCAGGAAAATGTCCAAAACGATCCTTAATTTCCTGGGCGATGGCATCCATGTCCTGGTCTGTGGCACATAAAGCAAGCACCTTGTAATAGTGCAGACGTTCCGAAGCATCTGTCATATACGCTTCGGGAATATGGGCAGGAACCCCCATATGCAGTTCAGGCTCCCGGATTTCACGGAGAGGCTCGCCTTTCATGCGCTGAACCTCTTCCTCCAGGATTTCCAGAAACATATCCAGCCCCACCTTGCCAATGGTTCCGGACTGCACTTCCCCCAGGATATTCCCCGCGCCACGGAGTCGGAGGTCTTCCATGGCCACCTGAAACCCGGCACCCAGATAATCCATATCCAGAATAACCTTGAGCCGTTTACGAGCCTGGGGCTGGATGTCCTCAAGGGAAGGGATGATAAAATAGGCATAGGCCTGTTCTCGGGAACGCCCCACCCTGCCGCGCAGCTGATACAACTGTCCCAGCCCGAACATCTGGGCCTGGTCAACAATAAGGGTGTTGGCTCTGGGAAAATCAAGGCCGGATTCGATAATCGAGGTACACACCAGGACATCCAGCTCTCTGTGCCAGAACTTATGCATGGTATTCTCAAGGTCTTTGGCCGCCATCTGACCATGGGCCGTAGCCACCCGAGCCTCAGGAACCAGGGATTGCACGAAATCTCTGACCCGCTCCAGCCCCTGAACCCGGTTGTAGACCCAAAAGACCTGCCCCATACGCCCCAGCTCCCGTTCCAGGATGACCCGCAACTCCACGGGATTTTTTTCCATCAGGGCTGTTTTCACGGCCTTGCGTTCCAGAGGAGGGGTCTCAATGATGCTCAGCCCCCGGATTCCCGAAAGAGACAACTGCAGGGTCCGGGGAATGGGGGTTGCCGTCAGGGTCAGGACATCCACGTTCTGCTTGAGCTTTTTGAGCCGCTCTTTGTCTTTGACCCCGAAACGCTGTTCTTCATCCAGAATGAGCAGAGAGAGGCCGGGCAACGAAATATCCCGAGAAAGAAGACGATGGGTGCCAATGAGGATGTCCACTTCCCCCCGCTTGGCGGCCTGAACAATAAGCTGCTGTTTTTGTTTGGGCACAAACCGCGAGAGCATGGCCACACGCACGGAAAAATCCTCCATACGCTGGCGAAAATTCTGATAATGCTGCTCAGCCAGAACCGTTGTGGGGCACAACAGGGCCACCTGTTTGCCATCCACCACGGCCCGGAAAGCCGCACGCAGGGCGACTTCTGTTTTGCCAAAGCCGACATCCCCGCAGACCAGACGATCCATAGGCGTCGAACTTTCCATATCCGCAATAACATCATGGATGGCCTGTTCCTGATCCCTGGTTTCTTCAAACCCGAAACTGGCCTCGAATTCCCAATACATTTCAGGACAGGGGCCGTAGGAATATCCCTTAGTGACCGTCCGCAAAGCATACATTTCAACCAGATCCTGAGCGATCTTTTCAATGGCCTTGCGGACCCTGGCCTTGCTTTTTGTCCATCCGGTCCCACCCAGACGATCCAGGGCAATACTCTTTCCTTCGGGCCCCTTATATTTCTGAACCATGCCCATACGGTCCACAGGCAGGTATAATTTATCGTCGTTGGCATACTGCAAAACCAGATAGTCATTGGCCACGGCTCCGGTCTGCATATGGATCAGTCCCCCGAATCTGGCCAGACCGTAATCACGGTGGATCAAAAAGTCCTCGGGCACAATATCATTAAAACTTTTCAGCCCCTTGAAATCGCGCCCCTTGCCCGGGATGATCCGTTTGGTCTCACTCGGCTGCAGAACATCTTCGGAAAGGATGAGCAGGCTGTTCCAATGCACCCGCATTCCTTTTGTCAGCGGTGAGATCAGAGCAAAAAGACCTTGCTGGCTGTGTGCATACGAAAGATGGAAAGAAAGGCCTTCCTGATCGGCAAAGGAGAGGAAACGCTTGCGGGAATGTGCTGAATGGAAACAAAGAACAATTTGTTTGAAGGATTGTCGCCATTCCCTCAAGCCATCCATGAGACTTTTCAAAGGCCGTTTCTTCTTTTCAGGTTCCCAAAAAAGATCATCAAAGGAGGTTACCGGCTCTTCAAGAAGTTCGAGCCCTGCATCCCGATGGCCCATCACCAGGGACTCAAAAAGGATGTGCGAGCGATCAAGCCATGTTTTCCGGGCCTGACCCATGGTCTGGAGCACAGAACCAACGGGCCATTTTCGGCCGGGATGGGTCAAATAATCTTTCCAGGACCATTCATGTTCTTCAAGACGAGAACGGGTGTCCGTGGCCCCGGCGAGGAAAAAAACCGTATCTGAAGAAAACCATGAATGGAGGCCCACGGGATTTTTATAAAACATTCCCGGTGGGATAAACAGTTCATTCTTTTCCAGGGACAGGGTGAGTTCCTTCAGGGTCGCGTCGTCCAGTTCTCCTGAGGTCCGCAGATACTGCCATTTCTCAAGGGCATCCTGACGGTAGGCATAATCCTGGAGTGCGGGCGTGCACGGGAGCACCAGCAGCTGGTCCAGTTCCATTCTGGAACGCTGGGAAAGAGGCTCGAAAAGGCGCAGGTTTTCCAGCAGGTCACCAAAAAATTCCATGCGCACAGGCAAGTCATAACCCGGGCAGGCAATATCCAGAATATCACCACGCAGAGCCATTTCCCCGATCTTGGAAACCATGGAAACACGCTCATATCCCCAGTCGGTAAATTTTTCCAGAAGATGCTCGGGAGAATGCTCTTCCCCGGGGATAAGATAGATATTCTGTTCGTTGACAACGTCCCTTGGGGGCCACTTGGGAAGCAGATTGCCCACGGGCAATAAAATACCTTTTCCCTTACCCCCCTGGGTCAGAGAAAAAAACGACGCCCAGCGCTCACCCCAGTCATGCCGGGTATCTTTACCTGGAGTACAGGCCGGAAAAACCACCCATTGTTTTTCCCAGAATTCAGTGCTCTCCGTGTCTACTGCAAACAACTGTACCAAGGCCTTGTACAGATTGATTTCCGCAGCCGAGGACAGAAGAATGACCACTGTTTTACCCTGGGAAACAAGATGCTGGGCCAGTAACACATGGGTCGCGGGCCCACTCTTATAAACCCGATGGATACCGGAATCGTCAAAAAGATGGGTGGCTGGAGGTAAAATAAGCACAAGCTAATCCTGGCAACAGTATGACACGCAAAGGCCGCCTTGAAATATTCAAGGACGGCCTTTGCATTTTGGGGTTGTTCGCCGATCCGTAATCATTGTCGTCCCTTGAGTCTATGGGCAAGGGAGTTCTCCTACGGCAATAAGGCAGAAGATACTAACAATAGGTACTGCGGAGAAGATATGGCACTATCCAGATGCCATCTAACGGACCAGGAGCACGCGTGACCTGCATACCAGATTCCTGACCCGGGTTCATCATTTATACTTCGCCCAGAACGGACTTTTCTTCTCTGGAAAGGAGACGGTTCAAATCAAGCATGATCAGCAACCGATCATCCAGCTTGCCCACACCGCTGATATATTCAGAATCCAGTCCGGAAATGACCGGAGGTGGCAGCTCAATGGTCCCGGCTGGAATCCGGAGCACTTCCGAAACGGAATCAACTACAAATCCAACAATCATCTGCTTGACTTCAATAACAATGATCCGCGTTTTCTTGTCGTGCTCTTTGGCCTGAAGACCAAAACGAAGCCGCAGATCAATAACCGGAATAACCTTGCCACGGAGATTGATCACCCCCTCGACAAAATCTGGAGCATTAGGAACTCTGGTGATCTCACGCATGCGGATAATTTCCTGAACCTGGAGAATCTCAACGCCGAAGTCCTCTTCCCCGATGCTGAAGGTGACCAACTGAAGAAGCCCTTCATCCTTGCGTACGCCCTCTTCTGCCATGGAGTATTCCTCCTGATTGGATTGGATGAGTCAAAAGATATCCGGCGTTCATAAAAGTAAAACAGGTTTTAATCAACACGCAAAAACGGGTTCCCCAACCAGTGTATGGGGCCAGCAGCAGGGAAGTGCCAGACACCGCCCGCAAGCCTTGCCCCGCCCTTCCTTTCCAGCCCCTGCGGGATAAACAGAAGCAAAAGATATTGCCAAAGCTGACATCTTCAGTCATAATTTATTGTAAAGCATACTTATTTTGAGGAGGAATTCCCCTATATGGCACAACGTATCCCTGCAGGTCTTCACACAGTGTTAGAAGATGAAATTAAAATCCTGGGCAATGATGAACTCCTCGACTGTTGGGAACAAAGTCAGTTTCTTGAAGTCTACATGGAGGGAGAACCCATGGATGCCATCCGTTCCAACGCCTACGAACGGATCATTATCCAAGAACTCCAATTGCGAAAATGCCAACACCCGCACTCATTGGCCTCTCGATAACGTGCCAAAAAATCCCGGACATGTCCGGGATTTTTTGGCACTCCCACTACCGAACAAAAAACATCCTACTTCGGATCTGGCCGCCCAATACAAAAATAGGCAAAGCCCATCTCTGCCATCAAATCAGGTGCATAAAGATTCCGGCCGTCAAAAATAAGCGGTGCCTCCAGCTCTTTTTTGATCTTCCCAAAATCAGGATTACGGAACTGGTTCCATTCTGTGACCACGGCCAGAGCCTGAGCGCCTGCCAGTGCTTCATATTCATCCTCGACAATTTCAACCAGCGTATTATCCGCCAGCAGCCTTCTGGTCTTTTCTCCGGCAACAGGATCAAAGGCCTTGATCCGCATCCCCGCAGCCGTCAATTCCCGGATCATTTCCAGCGAAGAAGCCTCTCGGGTGTCATCAGTATTGGCCTTGAAAGCCAGTCCCCACAGAGCCAGCGTCTTGCCTGCAACCCCCCCCTGATCGGCAAAATATTTTTCAATTTTCCGGGACAAGGAGGTCTTCTGACGGTCGTTTACATCATCAACAGCCTGGAGCAACTGCGGTTCATAGGCATATTCACCGGCAGTACCGATCAAGGCCTTGACGTCCTTGGGAAAACAGGACCCGCCATAACCGACTCCGGGGTAGATAAACTGATATCCGATCCGACTATCCGACCCGATTCCGGCCCGAACATCCCGGACATCAGCACCCACCAGTTCACAGATATTAGCCACCTCGTTGATAAAAGAAATTTTGGTAGCCAACATGCAGTTGGCAGCATATTTCGTCATTTCAGCACTGCGAATCCCCATGACAATAACCTTTTCACGGCTGCGGGCAAAGGGGGCATACAATGCCTTGAGAAGTTCCGCAGTACGCACGTTATCGGTACCGACAATCACCCGATCCGGCTTTAAGAAATCGTTGATGGCGTCGCCTTCCTTCAGAAATTCAGGATTGGAGACCACATCAAATTCCAACGATTCTCCCCGAGTATCCAACTCCCCACGTATAATTTCCCGAACCTTGTCAGCCGTACCCACCGGCACAGTGGATTTATCCACAATAACCTTGTACCCCTGCATTTTCTGCCCGACAGTGACTGCCACCTGGTGAACATAGGAAAGGTCTGCCGAACCATCTTCCCGCGGGGGGGTCCCCACGCAGATAAACACGAACAGGGCGTCCTTGAGGCCTTCATCCATTGCCGTGGTAAAACGAAGACGTCCTTCGGCATAGTTGCGGATCACAAGCTCTTCAAGACCGGGTTCAAAGATATGCACCTGGCCGCTTTGTAATTTTTCAATAACCTGCGGATTCACATCCACACAGCAGACGTTGTTCCCCATCTCTGCAAAACACGCAGCAGATACAAGCCCAACATAGCCAGTGCCCACGATACAGATATTCATCGTATGTATTGCTCCTTGTTCAAGGCGACGCCTTAGTAAAGAATGTATTTCCAGCACCCGATTTTCCTTGCTGAAATGCTCTTGGATAGCTTCGGGTCTGAGTATAGCAAAATTTGATCCGGAAGGCCTACCAGAAGTCCTTATTCCTTTGCAACCCTGGCCATGAGCCGATCCCGGCGCCAAAGACTATATTTGAAAAAAATATATCATTTTTTCTTCTTTACTTTTTTGAGGCATATTGGCTATCTTTATAATAAAATATAAGAAAAAATTCCCTGAACAACGATATCGTTAACCAAAACGTTAACCAAAACCACGACTCAAGGAGCTTTTCATGGAACGCCATCTTTTGCTGACCGTCAATGCCTCCCATACGCATCAGCATGCCTCCCGATTTGTGAACTATTTTTTCAAAAAGGATCAGCATACCCGCATAACACTCTTTTATGTCGCTCCCAATCCGCACCTTAATGTGGATCTCTCTCACAATGCACTCAGTAATATCAACGAAGCAGAACTTCTGACAGCAACCTACAAACGAAAAGGAAATCTGGCATTAAAGCAGGCGAGAGAACTGTTGGTCAATAACGGATTCCCTCAGGAAATGATCGAAACAAAGCTCCAGCTCAAACATTACGGTACGGCCATGGATATCATCCAGGAAGCGGAAAAAGGCTATTACGATGCAGTACTCCTTGGGCGAAGGGGCCTCTCCATGTTTGAAGAACTGCTGGACGACAGCATCAGCAAGCATCTGCTCCGTGAGGATATCAATTTTCCTCTATGGATCTGCAAGGAACCCGAACCAGGACGAAAAAATGTCCTGCTCTGTGCTGACGGCTCGCAGGAAAGTCTGCGCGCTGCCGATCACGTGGGTTTTATGCTTGCAGAATCCGACCAGCATGACATCACCCTGTTCCACGTCTGTGACAAAGATAAGGAAAAAGTCGCTCTGTCCTTTGATGCCACCAAGGCGGCGCTGATCGCCAATGACTTCCCCCCCGACCGGATTCACGAAAAGGTGACCCATTGCGCCAATGTGGCCCAGACCATTCTCCAATACGCCCTGGACAACAATTTTGCAGCCATTGCCATGGGAACTACCGGAGCCGGACAAAAATATTTAAAGAATCTGGTCATGGGCTCCGTATGCATGTCCATTTTTAAATCTCTGAAAAAAGTCACCCTCATCGTTCGAAGATAGCACCCAACAACCTAGACCAAACCCCATTTGAAATACAACATTTTGGAACCACAACGCCGCCACCCGAGAGCGCGGACGTCCCGCCTGCATGGTGTTTGAAAACGCCATATTTCAAACAGGGTCGAACGCGTTCACGGTTTTGGTTCCCCAGCCACCCGCAGCAGGTACAGCACACCACGGTTTACCCATGACTACCAACGCACATACGGAATATAGCGGCCAAGTGGTTTCCATCCGGGGAAGTATCGTGGATATTTTTTTCCCCGAGGCCATTCCCCCCCTAGCGGCTATTATAACAACCACCTCCGAACCAAAAATCGTGTTCGAGGTCACCACACATCTGAACAGCCATACGATCCGCTCCGTGTCCTTACATCCCACCCAGGGACTCGCCCTGAACCAGGACGTCGTCACCTCAGACGAACCCCTCTGTGTACCTGTGGGAGAACAAACAAAATCACGGATGCTCAATGTTTTTGGCCAATGTATCGACGGATTGCCGGACATCACCGGGGGGACCAGGCAATCCATCCATAACAAACCTGTCGCCCTCAGCAGCCGGACCACAAGTAAAGAAATTTTTTCCACAGGCATCAAGGCCATTGATGTCCTGGTCCCCCTGGAACGGGGAGGCAAGGCAGGACTCTTCGGAGGTGCCGGGGTGGGCAAAACCGTGGTGATCACCGAACTCATCCATAATATGGTCGGTCAGCACGAGGGCGTCAGCATCTTTTGCGGCATCGGGGAACGCTGCCGCGAAGGTGAAGAATTATACAGGGAAATGAAGGACGCCGGGGTGCTGGAGAATACGGTTATGGTCTTCGGGCAGATGAACGAACCCCCGGGTGCCCGGTTCCGGGTCGGGCACACCGCATTGACCATGGCCGAACACTTCCGGGACCAGGCAGCTCAGGACGTGCTCCTGCTCATAGACAACATTTTCCGGTTCATCCAGGCCGGCTCCGAAATCTCGGGTCTCATGGGCCAGATCCCTTCTCGTCTGGGATACCAGCCTACCATGGGCACCGAGCTTGCGGGGCTGGAAGAACGTATCAGCAGCACCAGCAACGCGGCCATCACCTCCATCCAGGCGGTGTATGTCCCTGCTGACGACTTCACCGACCCCTCAGCGGTGCATATTTTTGGTCACCTCTCGGCGTCCATCGTCCTCTCTCGCAAACGGGCCAGCCAGGGGTTGTTTCCGGCCATCGATCCCCTGCAGTCCAGTTCCAAGATGCTCAATCCTCAAATCGTGGGTAAACGGCATTATACCATCGCCCAGGCCATCCGCAAAACCCTCGCCACATATGAAGAACTCAAAGACATCATCGCCATGCTGGGGCTGGAAGAACTCTCCAAGCAGGACCGCGAAACCGTATTCCAGGCCAGGCGTCTGGAACGCTTCCTGACCCAGCCTTTTTTTACCACTGAACATTTTACAGGGCGTTCGGGAAAACTGGTCTCCACCCAGGAAGCCCTTGATGGATGTGAACGTATCTTGAACGGCGAATTTTCAGCATATCAGGAAAAAGACCTGTATATGATCGGGACGATTGGAGAGGCGCAAAAGACAGGGCAATAAAAAGGTGCGTCGTGAAAAAAGCACAGTGAACTTTATATGAATGAGAACAGTACGATGACCCGTGCCGCACCTACCCCTTACAACCTACAACCTGAAACGTCCCTATGCATCTGAAAATTCTCTTACCCACAGAAATTTTTTTCGACCAGACAGTGCGCAAAATCACGGCGGAGGCGGAAAATGGTATGTTCTGCATTCTGCCCCGACACAGCGATTTCGTGACCGCCCTGGCCCCCGGAATTGTGAGCATTGATCCCG
>JAQVZR010000039.1 GCA_028708105.1 Desulfoplanes sp.
GGATGGAAAGTAACCCGGCTGGAAGGCGCGTTGCTGATTATCATCAATCTGGGCCGCTGGATGCGAGATTTCATGGGCTGACCTGCGTCCCCAGTGGTATTGTTGCGCAAGGCTACTCCACGCCCCCCATATCTATGAGAAAAATTGCAAGAGCATAAAAAAGGCAGCCTCAAGGCTGCCTTTTTTATGCTCTTTCTGTCCACATCCACATCATTTCGTTTCCGTTACGTCCGCCGGTAGAGGATCTTCCTCTTCTTTATGAACCGATCCCGAAAAACGGATAACCTGCTGTAACAGCCCTTTTTGATGAAGATACAAGGTGATATTATTGGCTCCGGCCAGGGTCACACGAACACCGGGACGCTCATCCACGATCAGGGTAGGTACGCCCCGGAATCCACTGCGTGTAAAATAGGTCTTGGCCAGCTCAATGGTATCTTTCAGAGAATCCGGAATCGCAATGGGTGGGACTTTCTCCTCACTTTCCCAGTGCAGAATTTCCAAAAAGGGATTGGCCGATGTCTGGTTGGAAGCCAGGATATGCGCCAACCGCTGCAGATCCGCATCCCGATGATCCATAATATGGAAGGTCCAATCAACCTGATCGGTCTTGTTCACGGCCAGATTGGCAATCACCTTGCTGCAATGTCCACAACTCAGGCTGAAAAAGAGATGGTACCGGGGAACACGTTTGGCAGATGCACTCTCCCGTTCTCCCGGCCAGGATAAGAATGCGGTCTCCTGCAACGCTGGAAGATCCGTGGAAAAAATAAGCACAGAATTGGCAGCAAAGCCTCCACACCAAACCGCAATACCCAGTAAAAAAATCAGCAGCGATTTCCGTATCCAGGCAAAGAGTGTGACTAAGAGAAACAGGGCGATCCCAACACCGACGCACAGTTGGCAATGCTCCCGTAACGCCACAAACTGGAACCCAAGCAACCCGCCGTCAAAGGCCAAGGCTCCCATAAGAATGAGAGTAATCAGCCCCCACAGCCAGGCCTTATCGTACCGTCCTGCAAAAAAGACCAAAAGCCACAAGACCCAAAAGAAAATGGCCCCGGCCTTGATAAGCATGAGTTCGCCAAAACGGACGTACTCACCCACAACCTGACAGGCGGCGGTAGTGCAAATGCTGATATGCTTGGCGTATTGGAGCCAGACGTCGATGGAGAGGGTGAGGGCGAAGATAAGGAGGCAAAGCTTTAACATACCATGTAAGGTCAAAGGATACTTCATTTTAAACAATTCCATTTAAAATATCTACCTAATCATACGAATGCTCAAAACAAGCTTTCTCTAAATCAAAAAAAGACGACTTTCGAATATTTTAGACATCAGATCGAAAGCCGTCAAAAGATGCATTTTACTCTAACAATTAAAAACTACTGGCACTGCAAGATATGGTATTAGTATTATTACCTTCAATCGTACAATTAACAGCATAACCTCCGATATCTGAATAATCAAGAGAAGCACCCGATACGACCCCCGTTGTTGGAGTAAGCGTCAGAGCTTCGGTTACAGCACCTCCAGACTTGGTCTTACCGACCTTACAAGTCCATGATTCCGTACTATTTATAGCAAACGCAGCAGCCAACTCGGTTACACAGGTTGCAAGGCTCGCCTCAACTGTTGATTCCACAGCATTCCTCTTATACTTTGCAAACTGCGGAATCGCCACTGCGGACAAAATACCAATAATAGCCACAACAATCAAAAGCTCAATCAGTGTGAAACCTTTTTCATTCTTCCGGACCATTTTCATACGTCCTCCTAAATTTAAGGGGAAAAAATTGTACTATATTACCTTTGTTCTGCATCATTTTAAATGACTGCATTATAATCAGTTTTACTGCAGCTAAATCATACGGCGCTTCCTCCTTCCCGTGTTGGGACATATGATCGCCTTTCCCGTGCGGGGGAACTTCCCTACAAAAAAACCGGTTTACCCTTCTGTTCAGGTATCCCGGTATAGATGCTCCCCTACCAGGCAACCCGGCTATCTTTATTCAAGACCCGTGGTTTTCCGTCCCTGCCTCACGACAGGTTTGGCTTTGGCTGTCACTGACATCCGAAGCCTGAGCATTCGGTGCCGACACATGGTTTCATGGTGGCTGCTAGCTTTTGCTTAATGACAAAATGATTTTTATGTCAATGCTCAAGTGATCGACAAATCTGCCATTACCTTGAGAATTTGATCCAATCCAAATAAATTTTCTTTTCGTACCAGGATGTTGCGTTTGTGATCGTCATTGTGCGGTAAAATCCCCCGCAACTATTCAGCTTCAAAAATCTCAGGTAGGGGCGACCGGTTGGTCGCCCTCTGTTGGATTGGTATACTATAGATAGATATGCACCCTGGAAGCATTGTTCCTGGCATCAACAATTTTCAATCTGACATAGATGACAAAAACCGTACCCTGGCCGGGCGACCAACCGGTCACCCCTACGAACATATCGACATGCCTCATGAGTAGATACCTAAACTTGTTGTGAACTCGTTACCATCTTGCCCTGCCCGGAGATGCCACAGATAGTGGAATCTGAACCGCTTGACTTGCCCAGCGCAGCACTTATATATTGTAGTTGATCTTCAAAAACACTATTTCAATTTCAGAATTTCAGAAAGCACCGGAGGCAATACAATGGCAGATTTTCGCACCGTATCATCCCAAAGCGCTCCCCGCGCCGAGGTTCTCAACATCTATATGCGCGGCGTCTATCAGTGGATGGCCGGCGGACTTGGACTGACTGCAATCATGGCCTATATGGTCGCGTCCAGTCCTTCTCTGGTTCAGACAATTTTTGGCAATCCCATTCTGTTCTGGGGCCTGGTCATCGCTGAATTCGGTCTGGTCATGGGCATCAGCGCAGGGATCAGCAAACTTTCCGCATCTACGGCCAGCGGCCTGTTTCTTCTGTACAGCGCACTCAACGGGGTCACCCTTTCCGCCATTCTTCTGGCCTATACCCAAGCATCTGTTGCCGGCACCTTTGTCATCTGCGCGGGCATGTTCGGAGCCATGAGCGTGTATGGCATGGTCACCAAAAAAGACCTGACATCCATGGGCAGCTTCATGTTCATGGGGCTTATCGGCATCATTCTGGCGTCCGTGGTGAATATTTTTCTCAGAAGCCCGGGTCTGGATTTTGCCATCAGCGGCATCGGCGTCCTCGTCTTTGTCGGTCTGACCGCTTATGATACCCAGAAGCTCAAGATGATGGGCCAGTCCGCACCCATGAACGATGCTACCGCAATCCGCAGAGGTACCATTCTTGGCGCCCTGACGCTGTATTTGGATTTCATCAACCTGTTCCTTATGCTCCTGCGCTTTTTCGGCCAGGGCAGAAAGTAATATTTTCCCTTTCCAAGATGCATACTGCCGGGGTAGGTTCCACAGGAACTTACCCCTTTTTTTAGACCAATCCACCCATTTGCATACCCACAGGTCGTCTGCGTTGAACATCACCACCTGGCAGCATCTGCTTACCCCGGTACTTATTCCCCTGGGCCATGCTTACGCAAAGATCATGGCGCTCCGGGCTTCTGCGTACTCCAATCATATCTTTCCCACATGGCAACCAACGGTACCTTGTATCTCCGTAGGCAATATTTCCTGGGGTGGAACAGGTAAAACTCCCATGGTCTCCTGGATTCTTGACTGGGCTGCAAGAACCCATCGTCACCCGGCCGTACTTACCCGAGGATACCATGCCTTGCCCCCGCATGTTCCCTTTCATGTTCAGGCAGCCAGTCTCCCGTCCCAGGCCGGGGACGAACCCCTGATGCTGGCCAAAAAGCACCCTCAGGCCGACATCGTTGTCGACCCCAAACGCATACGCAGTGGTCCCTGGGCCGAACGCACCCTGCAGCCGGATCTTTTTATTCTCGATGATGGTTTCCAGCATCTGGCCGTGCAACGGCAGATCGACCTGGTCCTTCTCGCACCGGACGATCTGGGTAAGGCCTGGGACAACGTTATTCCCTTTGGATCATGGCGGGAAGGCAGCAAGGCACTACAACGCGCCCATGCCTTTATCGTCAATACAACGGGAGCATCCCTGGACCGGCTGTTACCCCTGGCAACCAAACGACTGGGGTATCTCCATAAACCGATTTATTTCGTAGAATTATTTCCAACCGGGCTGCGCCATCTCACCACGGGACGTAGCGTTCTCGATGTACAAAAAGAACCCTATTTTCTATTCACCGGCATTGCCAACCCTGAGCGGGTCATCCGTACAGCAACCGCACTGCTCAAAAGCCCGCCTGAAGATCATCTTTTTTTCCCGGACCATCACTCCTTCACCCTGGACGATTTGAGCCTGATCCGAGAGAGGACAACATCCTGTGGTGCAAAGCATATACTTTGCACCACCAAGGACGGCATCAAAATTTCTCCTTGTTCAGAGGATCCCATCTGGGAGATACAAACGACCATCCGTTTCATGGCCAGGCTCAATACGTCACTCTGGCTTGCAGAATATCTTGAACAAAAAATCCAGAAAGGATAAGAGATCCAAAGTGAGGCGGCACCTAGAAAACGTCTGAGCAGCCGTCACATGCACATTCTGCTTTCCAGCACCACCCAAAGCATGCTGTTTGGATTATACATTTACCCTGCACACTCTATTTTTCTTGCACATCACTCATAACACGGGAATTCCCATGGCTCGACATACAAAAAAAACAATCACTGCTCCGGCTCCAATCACTACCAAAACAGTTCTAAGCCTCTTCCGCGAAGCCAACCGTCCTTTGCTCACCAAGGAGCTCATCATCTCCCTTAATCCGGACCAGGCCGGCAAAAAAACATTGCGAGGTATTCTGGACGGACTTGTATCCCAGGGAAAACTTCTCCGCTCAGGCAAACATTTGGCTCTGGTGGGCAAGATGCCCATGGTCAAGGGGGTGCTTGAAATCCAACGCTCCGGAGTAGGATTTGTCCTGCCCGAAGACAAGCGGCGCAAAGATATCTTCGTCTCTCCCAAAAACTTTGGCGAGGCCTGGCCCAACGATACCGTACTTCTCGCTATCCTTCCCGGGCGCAGGGGAAAAAATCAGGAAGGCAGGGTGGTTCGGGTACTCAAACGGGCCATCTCCAGCCTACCCTGCCTGGTTATTCGTCGGGTAGGCCCGACAACCTTTCTTTGTCGACCAGGCGACCCCAAAATCAATACCATGCTCACGGTGGATTGCGAGGCGCTAGCCGAACAACCCCAAAACAATGATATTCTGCTTGTCCGCCTTGGAGAACGCATCGAACGCTCCATGTGGCTTGGAACCGGCACAAAAATCCTGGGAACCGAAGCATCTCTGCCGGTGCAGGAAGATCTGGTCAAAATAGGACATGCCATTCCCGGCCCATTTCCCCAAAGTGTCCTCAACCAAGCCAAAGACCTTCCCGGTGCCCCTGGTGAGGATGTCTTCAAAGACCGCAGGGATCTCCGCGATCTTCCCCTGGTTACCATTGATGGCGCCACAGCCAAAGACTTCGACGACGCCATCCATGTCAGCCAGGAAGGGAATGATTTCCGTCTGCACGTGGCCATTGCCGATGTCTCTCATTATGTGCCTCAAGGTTCGCCCCTGGACAGGGAAGCCCTGGAACGAGGAAATTCCTACTATTTTCCCCTGTCCGTAGAGCCCATGCTCCCGGAACAGCTGTCCAACGAACTGTGCAGTCTCAAGCCCCACGAACCCCGTCTGGTCATGGTTGCAGAAATGCTTTTTTCTTCACAGGGCATTGCCCAAAAAACACACATCTATCCGGCCACGATGCAAAGCCATGCCCGGTTGACGTACTCCCAGGTCAACGAAGCCCTCTTCCTTGAGAATGCAGCTGAACAAAAAAAAATGGGGCCATCCTATGCCATGCTGCGCACCGCCGAACGCCTGGCCAGACAACTCCGTGCCAGACGCCAAGAACGCGGGTCCATTGACTTTGATCTCCCGGAATCGGAAATCATCCAGGACCCGGACCAGCACGCTATCCAGGTCATCCCCAAAAAGCGGCATTTCGGACACCAGATGATCGAAGAATTCATGCTCGCTGCCAACGAAGCTGTGGCTGAATTTCTCGCTGAGCATAAGGTTGACTTTCTTTACCGGGTACATCCCGAACCCGATCAGGAAAAACTGGACGCCCTGATGAAACTGCTGGCACAGACCCGACTTAGAGAACAGTTACCTACAGGACGCACCCCTAAAGATCTTCAGGAGCTCCTGAACATAGCCAAAGAATCGGATATGGAATTTTTGGTTAACCGGCTTCTGCTCCGGTCCATGATGAAGGCGGGCTACAATCCGACCAATCAGGGCCATTTTGGTCTGGCGTCAGACTGCTATTGCCACTTCACCTCACCCATCCGTCGATACGCCGACCTGACCGTACACCGCGCGCTTAAAACGCACCTAGGACAGCTCAAAAATAAACCCCTGGGTAAAGTTGCTCTGACCAAGATAGGCGATCACTTAAATACCTGTGAACGCACAGCCCAGGTGGCAGAACGAGAAATCCTCAAAAGGGCAACTATTCTGCTCCTTCGAGAACAGATAGGCGAGGTCTTTGATGGCGTTATTTCTGGAATAGCTGATTTCGGTTTCTGGGTCGAACTGGAAGGGATTCTGGCCGAGGGCCTGGTGCGTATCTCAACTCTGGGGGATGACTACTATGCTTTTTCAAACAAGCGTCAGCTTCTCATAGGCGAACGCACAGGAAGAAGATTCGCCCTTGGCCAGCGTTTGCAGGTCCGGGTGAACAACGCCAGCCTGACGACGTTGGAAGTCGATCTGGGGGTGGTCGAAGAGGAAAAGGTAAGGAAAGAAGGAAAAAGAAAAAGAAAATGATAAACGATAGAGGATATAAGATATAGGATAAAATGCGCAGTGCGCAGGAGGCAGTGCGCAGGAGGCAGTGCGCAGGAGGCAGTGCACAGGAGGCAGTGCGCAGAAAAGGCACGGGCCAGCGGCATTTCCACAGTTTCTGGCGAAGTTCCCAATAATTGCAACGCATTCTGTAGGGGCACGGCGCGCCGTGCCCCTTTCATTTTCCAATACAAAAATCATCAAAAATCGCATTGAGCACGGATTCGGACGTGATCTCGCCCGTGAGTTCCATAAAGGCTGCACAAGCTGCGTCCAGATGTACGGCTACAAGATCGTATGGAATCTGGGCCTGCAGGTCATCAATCAGCAATTCCAGCTCACGGGCCCCCTTTTCCAATCCTTTTTTCTGACGCAGATTGGGCACCAGAGCCCCCTGATCAGGCTCAGCCTGGTCACCTAGGATACGACGAACAATAAGGGTTTCCAGCCGGTCCAGACACGTGCCCTGTTTGGCAGAAAGCATCAGCACTTCGCGGCCCGAATCTTCCCATTGCTGTTTCCATGCAGGCTCAGTGCCGCACAGATCCATCTTGTTGCCAATGACAATCAGCTTCCCCTGATCCAACCCCCCTGCCAACCGTTCGTCCTCACTGTCCGGTCCGGCACAGGAATCAATAAGCAGCAAAACAAGATCTGCCTGGGACATAAGTTCCCTGGTCCGCTGAACCCCCACCTGTTCCACCTGATCCCTGGTCTCCCGCAGACCGGCGGTATCCACCAGACGCACAGCCATTCCCCCGAGCACCACAGTCTCTTCAAGATAATCACGCGTTGTACCGGGGATACTGGTCACGATGGCCCGATCCCGGCCCAGCAGGGCATTCATCAGACTGGATTTGCCTGCATTAACCTGCCCGGCGAGGACAACAAGGGCCCCTTCACGCCAGCAACGGTTCCGGGCATAGTTAGCAATGAGCTCCCGGATATCCCCAAGAACATGCGCCACCCGACGGGAAAAATCTTCCGGGCTCAGGCATTCCACCTCGTCTTCGGGAAAATCCACAGCCACACAAAGCTCCGATTTTACCTTTTCGAGCTCAGAACGCAGGATACGTATCTTTTCTCCCAGCAAACCGCCCAGTTTGGATGCCGCCATGACCAGCCCCTGCTCTGATTGGCCATTGATCATTTCGGCCACGGCTTCGGCTTGTGTCAGGTCCAGTCTGCCGTTGAGAAATGCGCGTTTGGTAAATTCCCCATGGCCAGCAGGTTCAGCGCCCATATCGATAATCCTTTCCAGTACGGCCTGAAGAATAAGCGGACCGCCATGGCAGTTTATCTCCACCACATCCTCACCTGTATACGAATGTGGCCCGGGCATACAACTGACCAGGACCTCATCCATCGCAGTCCCATCTTTATCCAACACATAACCGTGGTGTAAGGTATACGGTGTGAAATCTTTGAATGCCGGACGGGTGGACTGGAAGAGCTGCAGGCCCAGTACCCGACTTTTGGGTCCGCTGATACGGATAATTCCGACTCCGCCGACCCCGAGGGGAGTGGCAATAGCGACGATGGTTGTGGACATATGATTACGACTCACGGGTTGCAGGAGAACAATAGATACGTGCCTGAACAAAAAAAAGACAGAGCCTGTGGCCCTGCCTTGTATAGATTTTCATAATACCGAAATGCCCACCCCGGACATCAGATGCCATTTCTGCATCGGGGTGGCCTAGGACCCAGATTGCGTTTCAGTCTGATCAACAGTGCCATTGCTCTCCTGAAGAGGCTTTGCAAGAGGGGCCTGTGTGCTGGTATCCCCGCCATTTTTCTTACGCCGGGGCATGACCAGAACCCGTTTCATAGGACCATCGCCTTTGCTCCGGGTTTGGACCTCCTGATCTTCCTGCAACGTCATGTGAACCACTCTGCGATGATACGAACTCAGGGGACGGGTACTTTGGGTACGATGGCTCGTCTTTGCTTTCTGGGACAGAAAAAGTGCGGTTTTACGCAGCTGTTCATCCTGTTTTTCGCGGTAATCTCCAGCATCAAGCTGGATACGTGCAATGCCGGGAAACTTCCGAGAAACAATACGATTCAAGATATACTGCAGGGCCGAAATGGTCTGCCCGTCACGGCCGATAATCAACCCCGAATTGGCATCGTCGTCAATGACAACCTCAAGGGGGACCATCTGCATATCCACACGGATTGCGCATTCATCAGCAATATTGGTCAAGAGGACTTTCATGCTCTGCTCAATATATTCACGGGCTTCGTCCACGGAAAAATCAGGTGCAGGACGCGGCGTATCCTCCCGCTTGACGGAAGGGATCGGGTTTTTGGATGGAGCCGGAGTTTCTTGTACCGCTACCCCACGCTGCTGAGCCATGGCAGGCACATTTGCGGACGCAGGCCTGGCTGCAGATTTGCCGTTCTGTCGTGAATTCCTGGGCTTAGCTGCAGGCCTGGCTCCATTTTTACCTGCCGGTTTGCTGCCTTGCCTGTTGCCATTTTTAGCCGCAGGTTTGGCCACGGAAACAGATTTGGCCTCGGAAACAGGTTTGGCCTCGGAAACAGATTTGGCCTCGGGAACAGGCTTAACCTCGGAAACAGGCTTGGCCACGGGAACAGGTTTGGGTTTCTCCTGGACCTGAGGTG
>JAQVZR010000040.1 GCA_028708105.1 Desulfoplanes sp.
CCATTTTCACACACACTGAACTCAAAGCCACCCACCTTGGCCACCATGGCAATTTTTTCACCATCGGGGCTGACCTTAAATTCCTCGATCCACTCAAATTGGGTGGAACAAAAGGTCGTATTGGCAATCTCTTTTTCGCCAAGTTCCCAATCCCAACCGCTTGTATCGGGAGCTGTCACGGTCTTTTTTGTTTCAACCATACATCAACCTATATCCAATTAGTTTAAAGGCTTATTTTTTTATGCCTACCATCGAAATGGACTATTATACTATGCGTTTTTGTTATCATGTCCAATGGATGAAAAAGTTCACAAGCTCCTCAATACGGTCTTAACACTCAGCCTCGCCCGACTCTTTTTAAAAAAAAGTCAAAAACGAAGATGTTGAACATTCCAGTCTATTGTACCCCAGATATGTTGTTAAGTATAGCTTTGCCCCGCGAGTATATACTAGCTGCAATCAATAAATATACCACGAGCATTTTTTTGTTTTTTTATAGCAAGATAGCAATATATAGCAGAGTAGCAATGAGACGGATATCCCGTAGAACTATCTTTTTGAAGCCTAATTCTCAGAATTTTTGTCCGGGATACTAGATTGCAACCTAAAAAAAAGACAGTTTCAAAGGAATAGGCGAGAAGGCCTGAACGTTGCCAGTGCTATTTCATCGATTGCATGTCGTATAAGCTGATACAGCGAGTATGCATTTTTATCCTGGGAACGCTGTAGCTGCTCGGCAACGCACTTCTAACATGGCAACAAACCAGGGAAAAAATGCTTGCAATGGCATGGGAGCATCGTGCCTTTTCCTGTGCTCGAAAGGCCGACCCGACGGTCGGCGTTCCCCGAACAGCATCCAATCCCTAACACAACGCTCAGCCAAATATATTTCCCGTCCCCCATGTCTCATTGCTGACAGGCATCATCCAACGCAGAGACGATATCGGCAAATGCAAAAAAAACCTGCTCCCTCCAATCAGATTGGGAGGCATTGTTGACTGGACAGCCTCACATCTGCCGCCCGGCCATACATTATGGATCTGCCTGGGGTTATGTAAGAAGCACACGATGAGATGCCTAAAAAATCATGCACCTAAACGTAACTGAGCCACACCACAAAGCAATGATGATCAGGATTTGTCTTTGGTTAAAAACATCTCTTTTTTAATCCTTCCGTACCCGTCAAAAGCGCTGCGGCTGGAGACCACAACCGAGAGGAACGTAGAAAGTGACGATGTCAGGAAAATAGCCACCATGATCATCAGCTGATAGGTAATGGCGACAGCCGGGGAAGAACCGCCTAAAATCTGCCCGGTCATCATGCCCGGCAGGGCCACCAGCCCCATGGTTGATACCGAGGCGATCTGCGGACCGAGGGCTGCCTTGCAGGCCTCACGCAAAAAAGGCTTGATGGCCTCGGCATGTGTAGCTCCCATGGACACATAGGCAATATATTCGGCGTCCCGTCGGTTTACCTGAGAATAAAATCTGTCCAGGGCCACAACGTTGGTCCGCAAAATATTCCCGAAAATCATACCTGCCAGGGGAATAAGATACCGGGCGGAAAAAAGCGTCCCGGCATCCAGGACAATCAGAAAACTTCCCAGGATACAAAAAGCCAGCAGTGCATAGCAGGGATAGGTCACGACGAAAAATCGGCGGAAGGACAACCCGCTTTGTTTGAGGATGGCGGCATTAGCCACCAGCACCATGAGCAATATCCAAAAGATGTTCACGGCCATATTATCCAGCTTGAAAATATATTCCAGATAAACCGCCACCAGAGAAAGCTGGAGAACCATACGCACAAACGCAATGACCAGTTGACGGTTAAGCCTCAGATTCATGTATCTGAAAAGCATGGCCGGAATGATCAACAGCAGGAAAAAAACGCCCAATGAGGGCAGGGAGATACTCACCGCAGCGTTCATGCTCTCTCCCCTTCTTCCTTCAGATGTCCATTCTGCAAGGCAAACACCCGCATGCCTTCGCCTCTCCATTCGTGATTATGGGAAACCGCGATCACGGTGCGGTCTGCAGATCCGGTAAACAGATTGATGACCCGTATGATATTGGCCTGATCCAGACTGGAGGTGACCTCATCCAGCAGATACAGATCACGCTTCAGTAGCAGGGCCTGGGCGATGGTGACCCGTTGCTGCTCTCCACCGGACAGACTGCGATATTCGGCTGTCAGAATCTCCGAAGCAAACCCCAGTTTCTGCAAAATTGCCAGGATATCTTCTTCACCCGGGCAACGGCCTCGGTTTACCTTGAACCCAAAAGGCAGATGCACATATTCCAGCACCGTTCCTTCATAGCTCAAAGGGCTCTGCCCGATGTAGGTGCACTGGCTGCGAAAATCACGGATAGTTGAAGAGGATACCCGGATGCCATCGTACACGACAGTCCCCTGAGAACATTTTTCAAAACCGAGCACAGCCCGGAGCAACGTCGACTTGCCGCTCCCCGAAGGACCTTGGATAAGGATTTTATCGCCTCTGCGAACCAGCAGGTTGATATCCTGCAAGATATCTTTTGCCTCCTTCCGAACACAGAGACCTTTGAGTTCAAATGTATGCATAGATTGTGTCACCTCTGAATAACCATTTTTGATCCCTCTCCCATGCATCAAACAAAAAAACATTGCAAAACAAGTAATACGAATTTATAAATTGTATTCACTAAAAGCAATCACACACTTCATACAGACATCCAAACCAGGAGCACCTATCATGAGCGGCTGCACGTTGACGAACGAACAGATAGAAAAAACCAAAGCCTTCCATGGTCATTGGTGCCCCGGCCTGGCTCTTGGATTACGGGCTGCTGAGGTCGGACTCAAAGAATTCGGCAGCGCCAATGACGAAGATATCGTCTGTGTCACGGAAACAGATATGTGCGCAGTAGACGCCATCCAGTTTCTCATAAGCTGCACCTTTGGCAAAGGTAATCTCATCCACCGGGATTGGGGCAAAGCGGCCTTTACCTTTTATAGCCGAGATACAGGCAAGGCAATGCGAATAGCTGTCAAGAAAGAATTTTGGGGCCGGGAACTGACGCGGGAAGCCCGCATCGAACAGATCATGGGTGCAGACCTTGATGACATTTTTGCCTTTATGAACCCGACAAGATCGGTTCCCGTCAAGGCACATCTTCTGGCCAGTCTGGTGTGCGAGGAATGCGGGGAAAAGACCATGGAATCACGCACCCGGAGATTCGAGGGCAGGACGTTGTGCATTCCGTGTTTTGAAAAATTGGAACAGCGGTAGATCAGAAGCATGAAAAAGGCCCTGCTCCGGGAAACGGAGCAGGGCCTTGAAACAGTATAGGAAAAGACCATTCTAGAACGCGTAACCCACATTCATGCTCACCATATGGCAATGGGCATCCTTGAATGTAACATCCTGGGTTTCTTCCAAAGTATCTGTAGAGACATGAATTGTGGCATCTTTATCTGCTGAAAACAGATAGCCGTAGGAAAGATCCAGGGTGAAATTTCCCCAGTGCATCCCCGTACCAACATTGAAAATATGCCTGTCGTACAAGGGAACCATATAATCGTAATAGTCATCATTGATGGGTGACTGGTCAAAAACATAGCCGAAACGCAGATCCAGCCAGTCGTTGTAAGCATATTCCACCCCGAGCTGAAACCGCCACACATCCTTCCAGTTCTTTTCTTCCGTCACTTCCTCGAGATCATCATAATCAAAGGTAATCTCAGAATACGAAGACCACATGGTGTACACGGCGTCCACTTCGACGTTCAGTTTGTCCGTAACCTGAAAAGCGAGCCCAAGAGAGCAGGACGCCGGCAAATCAAGATACCCCATCAGATTCTGATCATCGTATCTCGAAGGCATATCTGTGAAATCGACATCTCCCTCAACATGAGGATGAACTTCACTGCGGTAGGTCAATCCCGCGGCAAACCACTGTGTGGGCGTATAGTGCACGGCCAAATTATAGCCCGGGGCCCAGCAGTCACCCGTCAAATCTGCATCGCCATCAGAATTGCCCAGCTTAATTTTCTTTTTGATTTCTATATCTACATACATGGCCTCCACGCCGGCGGCCACAGACCATTGATCATTTATTTTATAGGCAATGGTTGGATTGATGGAATAGGTAGATACACTGGCATAATATTCCGCATACTTGCCGATCCAATCGGAATCGTACTCCGAAGCCAGACCATATCGGGTAAACGCACCCAGGCCAAACCAAATTTTATCATTTGCCTGCCAGGTTAAAAAAGCATTGGGCGCGAGACCGTCCAAACCGAGATCTTTGGTATCCGTGGATTCGGACATCCCCACACGTGAGCTACTTCCCGTCAGGAGATCTTTACTACTGGTAACGGACACATCCACCGTTGACCGAGGCATGAGTGCCGTTACCCCGCCCATTACCTGGACTCCCGGCAACTGCGTAATCCCGGCCGGATTGTAGGCCACGGCCGACGGATCATCGGCCTTGCCAATCATGGCTCCGCCCATGGCGTTACCGCGGGCACTCCATTCGTAAATCCCATATCCAGCTCCAAAAGCCGTTTCTGCTAATAAAAAAATGCAGGCCGTTGTCAGCCCAATCCGTTTCCACATCTGTGTGCGCATCCCACCTCCTCTAAATGTGACTCAACCACGTATCATGAACACAAACAGACAGTCGCATTGTGGAAGGGATACCTACCGTTCACATCCTCATAACAAACATCGACATTACTGAATGCTCACTTAGCAAAATTAAGCGTGAGCTACAAGAAAAGTCAGACGTCGTCAACCCCTTATCCCTGCTCGAAAAACTGGCAAACTGACGTTGCTTCTGCTATGCATAATTCCAGTGCTCTTAGACATATATCAAACATAGCTATGCGCATGCATAATTTTTATCAGCGGTAGACGATATTCGCTACACCAGTATATAGGATCTGCGTTGACATTGGATGATAGTTAAACCAAACCACGTTTGAGGGATTGAGTTTTTTTCACCGCGAAGAACGCTAAGGAACACGAAGAAAAGCAACAAAATAAAGCTCAATCTATCCCAGATTTTTCACCCTTCGCGTTCCTTCGTGCCCTTCGCGGTGAAAAAAGAATTGAACAGTGATAACCTGTTCGAAAACTATGGGTCTGAAACTGGGTTTGGTTTAGGCCCAGGAGAACGATGTGAAAGGAACAGCCAAAGATAACATATTTGCTGCAGCGGCCAAGCTTCTCGGACAGCTGGGCTATGCGGAAACGACATATAAAAAAGTTGCCAGGGAAGCAGGCGTGACCGAGGGGTTGATCGCCCACCATTTCGGAAGCAAGGAAAAGCTGTTCCTCAAAGTGGAACAGACCATTTTGCGCGATCTCCACGACAAACTGGAAGAAAGTCTGTTCTATTCTTCCGACGGCATGGGCGCGGTGACCAATTTCATCAAATGTTTTCTGAGATACTCTGTTGACAATAAAGAATGGTTCACTACCCTGCTCAGATGTTCACCGTTCATCCTGGAAAGCAGCCCCAAGGACCACAAAGTCATCTCTGTGGAATGTGAAAAAATATTCCGGCTCCTGAAAAACTCCGTAACCCAGGGGATTGAGGACCATACTCTCAAGGACTGCGATCCCCATATGATAACGTACATCATCTTTTCCACCATGATCGGGGCCACCAGGGCCAACAATATCCGTCTCAAGACCCCTGCCAATTTTTATCCTGAAATTGTTTCCTTTTTTCAAAACATGCTGACGTCCGGGCACTAACCCCCTTTTTCACAATCTTCTCTGTTACGGCGTAGAAGGACCATTGATATACAATCGGCCTCGCACTTTACATGTTTTGGCATTGCGGAACGTCTTTTCCACGACCTATTCATCATCGCGCTCCCTGTGTTTTTCCTTCTCACAGCAGGCGGATACGCACACACTGCAACATGCCGTACGCCTTCAACAAAAAATGTATCTTACCGCGATGTTCACGCAAAAACATGCGATAATCGCCATAAAAACCATATCAATCTAGCACGCTGCAATTAATCAATAAATCAATATTACGTGAAAAATATCACATTATATTTTACTCCGCGTCTTTCCCGTAGGAATTCCCCCTCAATACAAAGTTATTTTTTTCTCATTTTTGCAATCTAAAATTTTCATGGATAAAAGAGCGATCTCAGCCTGAACTAGACTGGATGTGTATAAGTATATACGCGATCATATCTTCCATTCAACAGGACAAGCTGACCTTTAGTCGATTAAATCTACCATTTTTTAGGTAGGTCGAGGTTAAAGCTTACGCTGCGTTTCATCTCCAGATACAGGAGCACGTATCCAATGGTTTTCAACTGGTTTCACCTAGCCCTTATCGTTCTTCTTCTGGCCGGGGTTCTCTTTGCCATAGGAGCATTGCTCGTTCCCTTTTTCCTGGCTCCCAAAGCCAGGGGGGGAGCCATGGCTTTGCCCTACGAGTGTGGCATGCGGCCACAGGGCAGTGCATGGGGCAGTTTCAATATCAATTATTATTTTTACGCCCTCATTTTCTTAGCCTTTGATGTCGACGTGCTCTACCTCTTCCCTGCGGCCGTCATCTACCCCAAAACTGTCGGCTGGTTTCCCTTTGCGGAAATCGTCATCTTTCTGTCCGTCCTTGGGGCGGCCATCCTATATTTCTACAAAAAAGGTGTTTTCACATGGCCCCGAAAGATCAACGTATAGGTCCCCTTACCTCAACGGTCGAACCGGCGCTTATGCCTTTCGTCCTGCCCAAAAAAGCTCTGGACGTATGCCGGGCCATGTCCCTGTGGCCAATGACCTTTGGCCTGGCATGTTGCGCCATTGAGATGATGTCCGCAGGCATGGCACGATTTGATATGTCCCGATTCGGTGCCGAGGTTTTCAGGCCCTCCCCCCGACAGGCCGATCTGATGATCGTTGCCGGGACCATTACCAAAAAAATGGCTCCGGCCATCATCAAGCTTTATGAGCAGATGCCCGCACCGCGATATGTCATCGCCATGGGCAATTGCGCTATTTCCGGCGGTCCCTTTGCCTTTGAAGGAAACTATTCTGTTATTGAAGGGATGGATCTGATCATCCCCGTGGATGTCTATGTCCCGGGATGCCCCCCCCGCCCGGAAGGATTACTGGAAGGATTGTTCAAGCTGCAGGAAAAAATTACCGGTAAACGGTGGTGGCCCATGCCCAAGGAAGCAAAATAATGAAAGACTGGATACCTGCCGAATGGCTCAAGGATGTGGAATCCTTTGACCTGGCAGCATGTAAAAACGAGGCCACGGGAACGAAATGGAACCTCTTTCTCCAGCACCAGCGGTTGCGCAAAGCAGCCCGGGCGTTGTTTGATGCTGGCTATTTTCTGGAAGACATCACTGGCATGGATGGCAAAGAGGGCATTGAGGTCATTTATCACTTCAACCAATACGAAAAGCCGTCCAGGGTCACCCTTCGCACGCTCATCGTGCACGAAAACCCCGAAATTCCGACCATCAGTGATATCATTCCGGCGGCAAACTGGCACGAACGTGAATGTTACGATTTTTTCGGAATAACGTTTACCGGCCATCCCAACCTGATCCCATTGCTCCTCCCGGACAATTTTGGTTTTCATCCTTTGCTCAAAAAAGAGGATAAAAGAGTATCTCTCTTTGACTCTCTTTCCAATTGCCAGACCATCGGGGTCAAAGTCCCGTGCGTCGAAAGCCCTGAAAACCCCAGCGACAAGGAATAGTTACACGCCATGAATTTTAATCTGGATGGAGATTTCTACTCCCGAAATTTTCAGCAGGGCCCGACTGAAAATACCATGATTCTCAATCTTGGTCCTCAGCATCCCTCGACCCACGGGGTATTGCGTGTGCTTGTAGAGATGGACGGAGAATACATCCTTCGCGCCGAACCCGTGCTTGGGTATCTGCACCGGATGCATGAAAAAATGGGCGAATCCAAAACCTACAATCAGTTCATCCCCAATATGGGCAGGGTGGATTATCTGCACGCACTGGCCTGGAACTGGGCGTATGTAGGCGCAGTGGAACAGCTCATGGGTATCGAAGTCCCGGAACGGGCTGAATACGTCAGAGTCATCTCCTGTGAACTGAACCGGATTATGTCTCACCTACTCTGGTGGGGAGCATACGTCATGGACCTCGGAGGATTCACTCCCATCCTGTATGCCTTTGACGACCGGGAACGAGCCCAGGATCTTTTACAGCGCATAACAGGCTCCCGCCTAACCTACAGCTCCTTCCGCATCGGTGGAGTGATCCAAGACATGGATGACATTTTTTTAGACGGGGTCAAAGCATTCTGTGCCCGCATGCCCGAACGGCTCAAAATGTATAAAAATCTTGTAACAGACAACTTCATTTTCAGAAAACGCTGTGAAGAGATTGGTGAGATACCCGTTGAAATGGCTAGAAAGTATGGGGCCACAGGGCCTGTACTGCGTGGCTCCGGTGTCGCCGATGATGTCCGCCGGGCCGAGCCCTATTCCATCTACGACCGCTTTGATTTTTCCATACCCACCCAGGATACCACGGATGCCATGGGCCGATATCTGGTCCGTCTGGATGAAATCACCCAGAGCCTGGCCATCATCACCCAGGCCGTCGATCAGTTGAGCGAAGGCCCCATCAGGGCCAAAGTTCCCAAAGTTATCAAACCTCCCAAAGGTGAGACCTATTTCGCCGTGGAAGGTGCCCGGGGCAAGATCGGGGTATTTTTGGTCAGCGACGGATCAAATGTGCCCTACAGAATCAAGCTGCGCTCCCCGTCCTTATCCAATCTGAGCCTTTTTTCCGAATGTGCCAAGGGATCGTTGCTGGCTGACGCCATCTCCATCCTTGGCAGTCTTGACCTTGTCATCCCGGAGATCGACCGATGATACCAACCATCCCCATGGAAATGCTACGGATTATTATTTTCACCGTGGCCATCATACTCTTCGTTTCTGTCAACGCCCTGCTCCTGGTATGGCTGGAACGGAAACTGGCCGGTCATTTTCAAGTCCGTCCGGGCCCCTTTGAAGTGGGTCCCCACGGGTTGCTTCAGACCGTATGCGACGGCTTAAAATTGATGGGTAAGCAGCTTGTTGCTCCGGCAGGTGCGGACAAACGCCTTTTCTGGGCTGCGCCGATTCTGGCATTTGCGCCAGCCTTTCTGTGCTTTTTGCCCATCCCTTTTGGGCCCCATCTTTTAGGCATGGACTTTGAGACCGGCGTCATCCTCATCCTGGCCTTCACGAGTTTGGGCGTACTGGCTACGATCCTGGCCGGCTGGGGCTCCAACAATAAATTTTCCTTACTGGGTGCATCCCGAGCCGTGTCCCAGGCGGTGGCCTATGAAGTTCCCTTGCTGATTACCGTCCTTGGGGTTGTCATGTATTCG
>JAQVZR010000041.1 GCA_028708105.1 Desulfoplanes sp.
CAGGGCAGTTTTTGGAGCAAACAAAAACAGGCCTGGATATCCTGGGTGCGCGTCTCCTTGCATTGGACCCGTATGCCCCTCTTCAAAGAGGATACAGTCTGGTCAGCAAAGAAGACGGAAGCTTTGTACGCGATGCCAAAGATATGCATCCCGGCGAACGGATGCATATCCTCCTCGCTAAAGGCCGGATTACGGCACGGGCGGAGGAGATCGAAGAGGATCAAGGCTGTACCGATCATGCGCTGCCATAATACCAACTCTGTCCTGGATTACGTATGCGTTCGCCACGCATGTGCATAATATTTTTTTATGGATATCACCGGCGATAGTACTGGTGTATTCACATGCTGGAAACCTACAAAGGCCCGGAAATTTTTTTTCCGAGCCTTTGTAGGTTTCCAGAAGATAAATTATTATGCTGTGATGCGTGTATTATTGGGCATAAGGACAGTTGGGATTTGTGCCCATCATGCCTGTGCCGTTCATCATGCCTTGTCCGCGCATCATGCCGCCCATCGTGCCCATGTGCTGGCCACGCAAGCCTTGTCCGCCCATGCCTCTACGGATCTTGATTCCGATTTCTTTTTCTAGACGATCGTTGAGGGCCTGGCGTTCATTTCTCATCTGGGTATGAAGATCACCGATTTCCTTGACCAGAGCCTTGATATCCGCAGGCTGGGTGTTGGGATTGGGAGAGAGGGCCTTGAGTTCCAGTCGTTTCTGCCACATGCTTTCACGCAGGGGTTCGACTTTGTCCTGGAAAGATTTCATGATCTTGCGGTAGGCTTCCTGCTTTTCAGGGGTGAGCTGGTTGATCTGCCCGGCATTGTATCCCATGCCCCGTCCATAGTTGCCATAGCCCATACAGCTTCCATTACCGTTTTTGTATTTTCCCTGCCCGGGGCCTGCTATTGCCAGGGATGCCAGAGTGACCAATGCGACCATTGCCAGGGTTACGATGAGTGCTGTGTTTCTTTTCATAAAATCCTCCTGATGGATTACAATTTGCTTGTGTTTGATTTTACTAAGGCAATGGTTGTGCCAAAAGAATAATTTTTTTCTAAGAGTTTAATATTAAAGACTTAAAGTAAAATATACGAGAATATTTGTTTCGGGGTTGGTCAGGATTTGATGCATGTGTATAAAGATTAAACATATTTGGATGTAGGCTGCGTATGAAAATTGTACACATGCCTATTTTTTATCCTCTGATGTCCACTGATTTGGCAAGGACTGAACGTCTATGGAAATGAAATGGAACAAACATAACGCCCCGAGAATATTTTCTCCCTGGGTGGTTATCGGATCATCATTGATCCTGTTTGTCATTGTAGCTGTTTTGACAGTGATGAATATCAACCGGCAGCGGGCCGCTACATCACAGGTGCTTTTGGAAAAGGGGCAGGCCATGATCCGTGCCCTTGAGGCGGGATCACGCATCGGCATGCGTGGGCGGTTTGGACAGGGTATCCGCCTGAGTCATCTTCTGGATGAAACCGCCAGGCTTCCCGGTGTGGAGTATATTGTGGTCACCGATCCTCAGGGAAAAATTATTGCTCATAATGAGTTCTCACAGATAGGTGCACACTATCAGCCCGCAGCCGGTGCGGCAATGGGGGTACCCGGCCCGCAGCCACAGTGGTTTATGGAACACGGTGACCATGACCGTTTGTTATTTGTGGTCTATAGCGAATTCAGGCCTATGAATGCCCGTTCTAAAAAGCATCGTAACAGCATGCAGGAAAAATTTTTTATGTTTTGTCCTGCCAATGCTTCACCGCCGGAAATGCTGGAAGGAGTAAAGCTACCTCCGAAGATGTATATTTACATGGGTCTTGGAGCTTCTTCGCTGGAGCAGGCCCGGAAAAGTGATCTTATCCATTCTCTGCTCATGTCCTTCATTCTTCTTATTGTGGGACTTGCGGGAATTGTCTCTTTGTATTGGGCCCAAAATGTGCGCGTTTCACAACGGTTACTCAGTGATTCCAGGGCATTTGCCTCGGAAGTGGTCGCAAATCTTCCCGAAGGGCTTATTGTGATTACTGCCGGGGGCGAGGTGTCCTTTATGAATGAGTCGGCAATGAATATTTTTACTCCGGAAGCATCCCCAGATAAGGGCGGCTCGGGGAAGGATCGTATTCCTTCGCAGGTTCAGCCCATTGTTGCCCGGCTGGATACGGACAATGTGGTTGTGGAACAGGAAATGGTCTATGATTTGTCCCCTGATGGGGAGATTCCTTTGGGGGTGAGCGGGGCCAGGATCACCACGGAGGACGGGCGTTTTGTGGGCAAGATCCTTATTTTCAGAGATCTGCGCGAGGTCCGGCGTCTTCAGGAAGAGGTTAAACGCAAGGAAAAACTGGCGGCTATCGGCAGCCTGGCTGCAGGTGTGGCCCATGAAATCCGTAATCCCCTGAGTTCCATTAAAGGCTTTGCCACTCTGTTCAAAACCCGGTTTGCCCTCGAAAGCGACGAACACGAGGCCGCCGAGATCATGATCCATGAGGTGGACAGGTTGAACCGGGTGGTCACGGAACTTATAGAATATGCGCGGCCGTCAAATATCACAATAAGGCAAAGCGATGTGCATGAGCTGATTTCTCATTCTCTTTCCCTTATCCGTCAGGATGCCTTGATGGCCGGCGTGCAGGTGGAAACGGATATTCCTGGTGATATCCGTCAGATTTTTCTTGATCCTGACAGAATGCAACAATGTCTGCTCAATATCTATCTCAATGCCATCCAGTCTATGCCCGAAGGTGGTATTTTAAACATTGCCGTTTTCCGAGCTGATAAAGGCAGAATCGGGCTGCGGGTGACGGATACAGGTAAAGGCATTGCCGAGGACGATTTGCCTAAGATTTTTGATCCCTATTACACGACCAAAAATCGGGGAACCGGACTTGGACTGGCCATGGTGCTTAAAATTGTTGAGGCCCATGGCGGGGAGATTGTGGTGACGTCCAAGGAAGGGGAAGGGACGGTGTTCACCCTGCTGTTGCCGGATATAGGGTAAAAGATGTAGGATCTAGGATGTAGGATCTAGGATGCGCAGTGCACAGTGGGCAGGAGGTAACTCTTCAACATCGAGACTGTTTTAGAATCGAATCTATATCCCCTGGGAACGCCGAGCGTCTGCTCGGCCTTTCGAGCACAGGAGAAGACATCCTATTCCATTGTTTTTTAAGCAATTGTTTTCCCTGTTTGTTGCCATCTCAAAAGTGCGTTGTCGAGCAGACGCTCGGCGTTCCCAGGATAAGAAATGCATGTTCACTCGATCATTCGGTGAATGAGTACGGGACGATTTACGAATCTTGTATTCTCCACAAATGATCCTGCTTTGCATGCAGCCAATTTGATAACCATCTTTCCGAGAGGACCATGAATCCGACCATACTCGTTGTTGATGATGATTTTGCCCATCTGACCATGCTTAAATCCATGCTCAAGGGGTGGGGATATGATGTGGATGAGGCCGATGACGGGGGCGTTGCCGTGGAAAAAGTGGCCCGTCGTCCCTATGATGCTGTGCTCATGGACATCCGCATGGCCCATGTGGACGGGATTGCGGCCTTGCAGGAGATCATGAAGTATAATCCTGCGATTCCCGTGCTCATCATGACGGCGTATTCTTCCGTGGAGACCGCAGTGCAGGCGTTGAAGTCCGGTGCCTATGATTACCTGACCAAGCCTTTGGATTTTGACGAACTCAAACTTATCCTTGAACGGGCCATGGACCATACCCGGTTGCAGTCTGAGAATCGGGAACTTCGGAGCATGCTTCCGGACAAGGGTACCGGTATGGTGGGGAAAAGTGCTCCAATGAAGGAGCTTCTGGAGACCATTGCCACTGTGGCGCCCAGTGAAGCCACTATTTTGATCCAGGGGGAAAGCGGAACGGGTAAGGAACTTGTAGCCCGGGCCATCCATGCCAGCAGCCTGCGCAAAGGCAAGCCCATGGTGACAGTCAATTGCGCGGCTCTGACCGAGTCTCTGCTGGAATCGGAACTGTTCGGACATGAAAAAGGGGCCTTTACCGGGGCGGACAGACGCCGGGACGGCCGGTTTGTTCAGGCCAACAAAGGAACGCTTTTTTTGGATGAGATCGGCGAGGTGGCTCCAAATGTTCAGGCCAAGCTGTTGCGCGCCCTGCAGGAGGGAGAGGTGCAACGGGTCGGGAGTGACAAACCCATCCTGGTGGATGTTCGGGTTATTGCTGCGACCAACAGGGATTTGCTGGAAGAAGTACACGCCAAACGGTTCAGGGAAGATCTGTATTATCGCCTCAATGTGATTTCTCTTTCTGTTCCGGCCTTGCGCGATCGCAGGAAAGATGTCCCCCTGCTGGTCCAGTATTTTCTGGAAAAATATACGGCCAAAAATCGCAAGAGTATCAAAGGTGTTGCCCCCCAGGTAATGGATGCCATGCTCAAATATGACTGGCCCGGAAATGTCCGTGAACTTGAAAACGCGATGGAACGCGCCGTGATCATGGCTGCTGGAGAGTTTATCACCGAGCGGGATATGCCCCTTTGTTTTACGTCACAAACCCGGGAAAAAGAAGCTGAAACCAACGGCGTGGATCTGGCAGGTCAGTCTCTGGAGACGATAGAGCGACAGGCCATTATTGCTACCCTTGAGGCTGCGGGCGGGAACAAGAGTGAGACCGCCAGGCAATTGGGCATCACCCGGGCGACGTTGCATAGCAAGATGAAGAAGTATGGGGTGTAAGGGCAGGATGCAAGGATAGGATGGAAGATGCAGGATAAAGAATCGTCCTAAATTCGGCCATTATAGTAAATGGTTGTAGGGGCGATTCAGGAATCGCCCGTTTTCACGGGTCCAGAGAGACGAGGGAAAACAATCTCTGGAATGACGGCGAAAACATGTACGCAGATGAAAATATGCTCGGGATCGTCCGGTGTTCTCTGCCATTCATAACATAGGAAGAAAATCATGAATACCCCTGTACTCGCTTTTGCCTTAGTTTGCCTGGTGATCGTTGTTCTGATTGCCTTTGTTCGTCCCAGGATGAAACCCCGGGGGCAGCTGATTTTGCCCAAAACAATGGGCATGTCCGCCAGTATTGAACATCTCAAGAAGGATCATTCCGGATATAATGTGTCGTATTCTGGAACCAAGGCCAAACCTTCAGCTCTGATTTTTGTGCCCCGGCAGGGAAGTATCCAGTGGATTCTGCCCGTCAAGGGCCATAAAGGATGGAAACCTGTGGAAGATGATGAGACCTTTGTGGATATTATCCGTCGTCTGGATGATGTGGATATGGGCGTTCGCAATCAGCTCAAGGTGGTGTTGCCTCCCGGGAATATCAATGGAAAAATGGAAAGTCTGTGTCTGATATACACGTCAGGGTCAACCAGTTCGTATCGAGAAGGTGATGCAGAGGATATTTTTGTTATACCTCCGGTGCCTGAGCGTACGGATCGTAAATATGATCGGAATACATAATGGAAGGGGAAAGCGGCAGGTGTGGGGGGAATGTCCTCTGATGTATTGATATCTTCAATTGCATTATTCCAAGAGGTTGCGTAGGAATACAAAGATCTTTTATCCATAACCGCGACCTATGAACAGCAATCCGCTTCCCGCGTCCTCATATGTGAAACATACCGGCAAGGCTTTGGTTGATGTCAGCTCCGGGGTGCTTTCTTTTCTGCACAAATGCATGGTCTTTGATCTTGAAATCCATCCCCAGGATGACCGGCTGCTCAAGCTTGGGGCCATGCATCTCGGCAACGGTACATTTCTCAGATTCCAGGGCCCGTTTGATCCGCAGACGGCCTTAAACGCTCTCTCCGATCTTGGCCGGGATGCCCAGTATATTCTGGGGCATAACAGTGCCGGTCATGATCTGCCTTGGACCCGTAAGCATTTTCCAGGACGTCCTTTTGCTTCTTTCCCCGGTATCGACACCCTGCTTCTTTCTCCTCTGGCCTTTCCCAAAAACCCTTACCATCACCTGCTTAAAGACTATAAACTGATCCGTGAAAGTGTGAACGATCCGGTCCGGGATTGCGAGCAGACCGTGCTCCTTTTCCGGGACGAACTGGCTGTCTTTTCTGCCATGGACACCGAACTGTGCGGATTCTACGGTGCGCTCCTGGCCCGCTCTTTTCCCGGTGACGGCTACGCTGACCTGTTCCGGGAACTGACCCATGCTCCCTTGCCGGAAATGCAGACCTGTTCACGGATCTGGAAGCGTGAAACCCGGGGATGCATCTGCGAATACCAGGGGGATAGGGTGTTTACGGATATCTGGAACGATCCTGAAAAGGCGTGCACCCTGGCCTATATGCTGGCTTGGCTGCGCGTTGCCGGAGGGAATTCCCTGGTTCCCGCCTGGGTATGGCACCAGTATCCATCCATTCCGGCTTTGCTTTCTCAGCTTCGGGCCACGCCGTGCGGCCATGATTCGTGCGCCTATTGCCAGGAGCATTTTAATATCCGCGCCCAGCTTACCATGTATTTTGGGTTTGATGATTTTCTGCCCGTGGCCCAGGAAGATCCTCCTCTCCAGGAGCAGGTGGTCACCGCTCTGGTGCGGAAAAAGGATTGTCTGGCCGTGTTGCCCACGGGAGCGGGCAAATCCCTGTGTTATCTCCTCCCCGCCCTTATGCAGGCGGCCCAGCGCAATACCTTGACCCTGATCATCTCTCCCCTGCAGTCACTCATGAAAGATCAGGTGGACGGGTTGGTGCGCAAGGGCATTTTGAACGGCTGCACCATCAACTCTTCTCTGACCATGCTGGAACGTCACCGGACCCTGGACGGTATTCGCCTGGGGGACCGGGATCTTGTTTGGCTGGCTCCGGAACAATTCCGCAACGCTACGGTCAAGGACGTCCTCAAGCAGCGTGAGATCGGGATGATTGTCATGGACGAGGCCCATTGTTTTTCCAAATGGGGACATGATTTTAGGCCCGATTATCTGGCCCTGGCCGCTTTTTTGGAGGAAATCTGGCCGGGGGAACCCTATCTCCGGCCGCAGATCAGCTGTTTTACGGCCACGGCCAAGCCCGAGGTTATCGGGGAAATCCGGGACTATTTCCGGGAGGAAATGGGGCGGGAACTGGTTATTTTTGAAGGTGGTCACGAGCGCACCAACCTGAAATTCGAGGTTATCCCCTGCCCCGAACCGGAAAAGGTGGATCGCATTGACGCCATCCTGCGGGATGTTTTGACCCAACATGAAGGCGGTGGGGCCATTATTTTCGTGCCCACGCGCAAAAAGGCCGAGCAGTATGCCGAATCTCTGGCCGATTTGGGCTGGCTGTGTGATTTTTACCATGCCGGACGGACACCCGAAGAAAAACGGATGGTGCAGGATGGATTTCTACGGGGGGACATCCGGGTCATGGTCGCCACCAATGCCTTTGGCATGGGCGTGGACAAACCGGATGTGCGGGTGGTCATCCATGCTGCCGTGCCGGGTTCCCTGGAAAATTATTTTCAGGAGGCGGGGCGTGCGGGCAGGGACCGGGACCCGGCCCTGTGCTGTCTGCTCTATGACAGTGAGGATCTGGAAACCCAGTTCGAGAGATGCTGTGCGGCCCAGCTGTCCCATCGGGATATACGGTCCATGTTTACCGGCCTTAAGCGTATTGCCGGAACCCGTCCGGATAATACAGTGGTCATGACTTCGGGGGAATTGCTCGCCTCCAAGGAGATGGAAGACGTCACTTTCGACAATCTGGATTCTCAGGAAACCATGGCCGATACCAAGGTGCGCACGGCTCTTTCCTGGCTGGAGCGCAAGGGCAAACTTTCCCGGGGTAATAACCAGACCCAGGTTGTTCAGGGCACGGTGCTCGTCCGGGATAGAGAGGAGGCTGTACGCAAAATCGGAATATTGAAGCTGCCGCAATCTCAGCGTGATATCTGGATCGCCCTGGTGGATATTCTCCTCCAGGCCGACCCCAAGGCCCTGATCAACACTGATTTTCTGTCCACGGAACTGGGTGAGGATTCCACCCGCCTTCTGAAAATCCTGCACTCCATGCGCGAGGCCGGGATTATCGACCATGATCTGAATATGACCTGCTTTGTACGCAAGGGGATTGTGGATGATTCCCTGAGTCGTTTTGCCACCTGCTCCGCCCTGGAGGAGGAAGTGCTCAAGATCATGGAAGAGGACGAACCCGACGCGGTCGAGCATACCCGGTACGATTTTCCCCTCCGTAATATCAGCCAGCGGATAAAAGACAAGGGAGTGGAAGGGGCCAACCCCGGACGTATTCTGGATGCCCTGGAACTGCTCATTGATGAACGAATGATCCACCTGGTGCACCGCTCCCAGCAATCCTATGGGGTCATCCTGCGTAAAAGCTGGGAGGAGATACGCGAGCATGTGCGCACCCGGACGCATATTGCCGGGAGGATTCTGACCTATCTGCTGGACAAGGTTTCCGACGGGATCAGGGGTAAGGATCTGCTGGTCTCTTTCCAGTCCGGAGAGATGGAAAAGGCATTGCGTGCTGATCTTGTGGCCTCGGTGATGACCGATCTCTACGACCGTGCCCAGGCGGGACTCCTGGCCCTGCACCATATGAAGGCCATCTGTCTCCAGAATGGTCTGGCCGTCATCAGACCGGCCATGACCCTGACGGTGAGTGAACCCAAGGCCGCATTCACGGTGCGGGATTTTTTCTCCCTGTCGTTGTTTTATAAGGAAAAGATTGCCCAGGTACATATCATGGGCAAATATGCGGAAATGGGCACCTTGAGTGACGGGATCAAACTGGCCCTGATCATGGTCCGTGATTATTTCGGCAAGGACCGCGATGCCTTTGTATCCACCTATTTCAACGGTCAGGAAGCAACGCTGGAACTCCCGGTCTCCGAAGAAGGACACCGGTCCATTGTTCAGGGGCTCAATCCCGTGCAGAAAAAAGTGGTCGAGGCTGCAGAGGGCAAAAATATTCTGGTGGTTGCCGGGCCGGGATCGGGGAAGACCCGGGTTATCGTCCACCGGATCGGCTGGCTGGTGCGGGTTAAGCGGGTCCGTCCGGACAAGATCCTGGCTCTGGCCTTTAACCGTAATGCGGTCACAGAGCTGCGCCGACGACTTGTAGATCTGCTGGGAAAATCCGGACGCAGAGTGCGGGTGCAGACCTATCACGGTCTGGCTCTGTCCATCACCGGGCGTTCCCTCATGGGCAAACAGGGCGGCGAAAATGTCTTTGCCGGGATCATCAAAGAGGCCGTGACCTATCT
>JAQVZR010000042.1 GCA_028708105.1 Desulfoplanes sp.
ATTCAGCTTCTGGACGAGACGGCTATCGACACGATTCTGGATTGGCACCCGGATATTGTTCTGGCTTCCGGACCACCACTGTATCTGCACCGTCTTGCTCCCTCGGCCGAGCAAGATGCCTGGTCCCATGCCGTACACTTGGCCAATAACGTGAATACCCTGATTCTTGATCACCATCTCCTGCGCTCGGATGCAGGCATCGTATGGCTGGACAGATTACGGCAGACCACCGGACGCAATATCCTCTGTGCCGCACAATTCATGCGTACCGAACCATGCTTTCTGGAAGCATGGCGCGAAAAGTTGTACGCAGAAATGCCCGTCCCCGAGGGTTGGCACACTGCCTATGCCTGCGGTGAAACGGACACCAGCGCATATCAGAGATGGCGGGGATGGGACCTGACATCGGAAAATACAGAGCCGTAACCCCGGAAAGAACACCCAGGATTACGGCCCAGTTCATGCGTGCTTCCTATTGAATGGACCATGCATCGTTTTGATGGTTTAGCGGCACACCGGCTGTTTTTGTCCGGTTTCCGTCATCACGATCTGCCAGACCTGGATATCCCTTGCTCTGAAGGCCCCGGCACAGGACAAAAGATAATACTCCCACATCCGTCGGAAAGCCTCTCCATAGCGTTCTTTAAGCCCTTCCCAATGAGCCATGAACCCCTTATGCCAGGCCAAAAGAGTCGGATCATAATGGGGACCGATATTGTGTACGTCCTCAATCACAAAGACGCCCTCACAGGCCCGGGCAATCTGGGCCATGCTGGGCAGCATGCCGTGAGGAAAAATATACCTGGTGATCCAGGGATCACAGGTGGGATTCACAGCATTGCCTCCAATGGTGTGTAAAAGAAAAATACCATGTTTTTTCAACAGGGAATGAGCCTGCTCCATAAAACAGCGATAATTTTTGCTCCCCACATGTTCAAACATGCCTACGGACACAATCTTGTCGAATGATCCGCGCACGTCACGGTAATCCTGATCCAAAATTTCCACCGGCAGCCCCTTGCAAAAGGTACGGGCATATTCAATCTGTTCTTTGGAGATATTGATCCCCGTAACCCGACAACCGTACTGCGTGGCCATATATTTAGCCAGGCCCCCCCATCCGCAGCCAATATCAAGGACATGATCCCGAGACGAAAGGTTCAGTTTCCGGCAGATCATCTCCATCTTAGCTATCTGGGCTTGATCCAGTTCGCGGGTATCCTTGAAGTAACCGCAACTGTATTGACGGTACGGGTCTAGAAAAGAGAAAAAGAGGTCATTGCCCAGATCATAATGCTCCCGGGCCACTTTCGTGGCTCCCCTGCGGGTCTGCATATTCAGAATGTAGGAAGGAATGGCACGCACCAAAAGCTTCAGGTGTGCATGCAGACGGGTGTTCAGCCCGGCAGACAGCACCTTCCAAATGAAGGAATCGACCCGAGGACAATCCCACCATCCTTCCACATAACCGTTTCCCAGACCGAGATTTTTCTCGCTCACAATCCGATCATACAGTCGTTCGTCATGAATCCGGATATCCCAGGGAGCACTTCCCCCCGGCTGGATACCTGCCTGACCCAACATTGTCTCCACCAAACGTTTCGCTGCTGTCCGCATGGGTGCACCTCCTTCTCTACAGTCCTCCACAAGTATCTTTTCTACGTACATTTATGGTTTTATTATCAGCACATCCCTTGCAGGGACATGCGATTCTACCTATATACACGCCATCACGACGGTTCTAAAATATGTTTAGCGTAAGCCCCATAAAAATAATTGTAAAGAGGCCATAATAAATACCGCATCAACCAACGGAGTAGCGAGAATGGATCGTTTTATCTGCGAAAAACAGGAAATCGAAGACCCCGAAGCAACCATGGTCTTTGGCAAAAAAAAATTTGTGCCCTTTGTCCTTGCCGGATCGAACATTTTTTTTGTGGGATTACGGGGAAGCGGCAAAACCACCCTGGGCAAAACAGTGGCCGAAAAACTCCAGGTTCCTTTTGTGGACATGGATACCATGATCCAAAAAAAAGCAGGGAAAAGCATCGAGGAGATTGTCGTCACCCAAGGATGGGAAACCTTCCGTTCCCTGGAAGAAGAATGCCTGGAGAACATCTGCCATGCATACGGCCAGGTCATTTCCACGGGCGGAGGTGTCGTCCTGTCCAAGACCAACAGAGAACGGCTCACGCAGCACGGGCAGGTCATCTATCTCATGGGAAACCCGCCACTGCTGGCGAAACGAGTGCGTCTGGACCAGAACAGTGAAGGCCAGAGACCTCCATTGCATAAAGACAACGTTGAGGAAGAGATGAGCAACCAGCTCTGGGAACGCGAACCCCTGTACATGATGGTAGCCAATCATGTTCTGCAGGCCGAAAAACCAGTTGAGAAACTGCTCCAGGATGTACTGGAAGCACTGTGGCCCGAAAAAGTCTCCAAAGGGCTCGGATTTGACGATGAGGACAACGAGTAAACCGCACACGAACAGCCAAACAAGAAACTCCCCCTGCAGATAGGTACAGCCTGCAGGGGGAGTTTCTTGTTTGGGCATGGGAAGAAGTTCTTTTTTTACGCTCAATCAACGCTTGTTATGCCCCGGCAAGGCCCAGATACATGGCAGACTAAGAAACGACAATCCGGCACACAGGTTCAAGGTGTGGGAAAACCCGAATCGATCCACCAAAAAACCCACAAATAAGAGAACCAGTGCGGTAATCCCAAAATTGATGCCCATATACAATCCATTGGCTGCGCCCCTGTTTTCTCCGGCATGGTCCTGCACCGTGGCCAAAAGTACGGGAGAACAGGCAAAGACAAAAATCCCGATACATACCAGACAAGGAATCATGAGCCATCCACTTGCCTGCACAAAGCCCAATAAGGCTGCCGGGCCCACAATCATTCCTGCATACAGCACCTTTTTACGTCCGATTCTATCGCTGATGGAGCCACCTGCAAAAGTTCCCACAGTGCCCACAAGCTCCAAAAAAGCCAGAGTCATGCCCCCCATCAAGATACTTTCTCCTTTGCCCATCACCATATAGGTCGGCAGATAACCGGCCAACGTTCCGGTCAAGAAGGCCCGTGCTGCCAAAAGGCCTGCCATGGGCAGCATGACCGGCATGAGTTCTTTCCAGGCCCCGGCCACCGTTGGAGATGAAGCCCTAGTATAAACCACCCAGGGAACCTCCCGAAGCTGAAAATACAGCGCCACCGAAGCCCCGATCCCAAAAATCATCAGCACCCAGACATTCTCAAATCCAACAAGCCCCGCAGCACCGGCGGCAATGAGCGGGCCAAGGCTCCGGCCCAATTCCCCAGCCACCATCCAGACACTCATTCCCCGGCCCACCCGATCTCCTGAAAAACGGGCAATAAACACCGGTCCGACCACATGATACATGGAGGCGCTCACCCCGGCAGCAAGGAGCATCAGGCAGAGCAGGGGATAACTGCGCGTCAGGCCGAGCATACTCATAAGCGTAGCCGTTATTCCCGGGGCGGCGGCGAACATGATCCGCAGATCCTTTCTATCTGCGAGAATACCCAAAAAGGGATTGCCCAGCGAACTGGCTCTAAAAAATATGGTCAGCAGGCCCGCCAGGGTCATGGAAATAGAAGATCGGGCAATGATCAGAGGCAAAAAAGGGGCCAGAAAACTGGAATACATATCATGAACAAAATGCCCCCCGGCAACGGTCAGGACACGGCGAGAAGATGTACTCTCAGACATAGGTAAAACTCCTTGGTCATAATACGAGCATGTTCTCTCTGCAGAGATAATCTGCCCTGTCAAAAAATCTACGGACAAAAAACACGAATTTTTGGGCTAACAAAACGATATTATCATTCCCTGTCGGTTATCTATAAAAACGGCCCGTCCCCGTGACCCATTACGTTACAAAGAACATTTATATGCCGTACTTATCAGCGGATACAAAAACCGAGTGGTTCACACCGTGATGTTGCTTCTGTATGACAATTTATTTTTTTATAGAAAAAATACAGTTTCAACATTGCAAAATAATAATTGTTGTTATACCTTTATGTACAATTTATATCCACCGATATTCCATCGAGGGTACTAATGATTATACCCCGCCCCTCAGCAACCAGGTATTCTTTGGTATTGTTCTGCCTCGCAACGTGCATTGTTCTATGCATGGTCCCGCTCCAGTCTCAGGCGGAGGATGGGAGCACACCTCTTTCCTACCTGAAACAACTCGATATCAATGACCTCCAGAACCTGGAAGTATCCTCAGTGTCCAAAACGCCCCAAAAATATTTCAAGGCGGGGGCGGCCATTTATGTACTGACCAGTGAAGATATCCGACGATCTGGTGTAACAAGCATTCCCGAGGCTTTACGCATGGTTCCGGGCCTTCAGGTGGCCAAAATTGATGCCAACAAATGGAGCATTTCATCCCGGGGGTTCAGCGACCGATTTTCAAATAAACTTCAGGTGCTCATAGATGGCCGCAGCGTGTACACGCCAGCTTTCTCCGGAACATTATGGGAAACTCAGGATACCTTTTTGGCAGACATTGACCGTATCGAAGTCATCAGAGGTCCGGGGGCATCACTATGGGGTGCCAACGCCGTCAACGGAGTTATCAATATCATCACCAAAAAGGCCCAGGACACCCAGGGGGTCGAAATGACATCTCTGGTCGGAACCGAAGAACAAGGACTTCAGGGACGGTATGGAGGAAAAATGGGCGAAGACACGGCCTACCGTTTCTATATCAAGGCGCGGAACAACGACAGCGGAGGAAGAATCGACATGGATTCCGAAGATGCATGGGACGAGCAACGGGGAGGATTCCGCATGGACTGGGAGCCGCTAAGCAAAAATGCCGCCACTCTGCAAGGAGATATCTATACGGGTTCTTTTGGTGAAAACATCACCCTGCTCAACCAAACCCCGCCTGATTTTTCCAGCATAGAAGATGAAACTATCAATAAAAATGGGGGAAATCTCCTGTTCCGCTACAAGCACACCTCTTCCGAGACCTCCAACACCGTATTTCAGACCTATTATGACCGCATGGTCCACGATGAGTACATCTGCCAGTATAAGAGTGATATTATTGATCTGGACGTACAGCACAGGTTCGCTCTCGGTTCCTGGAACGACATTCTTTTCGGAGCAGAATTCCGTTCCATACAGGACGCTCTCGAAAGCAGCGACGTAGTAGAAATTGGAAACAAAACCCAAAACAGTGCGTTGTATACCGGTTTTATTCAGGATCAGATTGAAATCGCTCCGGATTTTCTCCAACTCACCCTGGGCTCTAAATTTGAGCACAGCGACGTCTGGGGAGACGCCATCGAACCCTCGGCCCGCATCGTCATGACCCCCAATGATCAGAACACCCTATGGGCTTCAGTTTCTCGTGCGGTTCGTTCTCCCTCCCGGGGTGAACAATCGGTCCTGTTTTCCCAGATCAGAACAGAAAAAATCTCAGGGGTAGAAGTACCCCTACTTGCCGTCCTTGACTGCAGCAACGATTTTGAAAAAGAATGGCTCACAGCCTACGAACTGGGGTATAGGATAATGCCCATGGAAACTTTTTCTATTGATATTGCAACATTCTACAATAGTTATGATGACCTGAGAACCGCCAGCACAGACGGGGAAACTGCCCAAGCAAATAGATCTGCATACTTAACAGAACTATCTACTGAGAATATACCAACAAAACCTGCGGTCATCCCCGTAACCCTGACCAACAAAATGCACGGTCATACATACGGCACGGAATTCACCCTGGAATGGGAACCCACGCCAGCGTGGAGGCTGGAAGGGACCTACTCCTTTATAAAAATGCACCTCGAGATCGATGGAGATAAATACGATTCACAAGCTGCAACCAACGCAGAAGATTCCCCCCAGAACCAGGTTTCCATCCGTTCCATGCTGGATCTCGGAAACCATGTGCAATGCGATCTTTGGGGACGTTACGTAGACAGCCTTCGTATCTCAGATGAAATCCGTATTCCTTCATATATAACCATGGATGCACGCCTAGCCTGGTCACCTTCCCCGGCAGTGGAACTGAGCCTTGTCGGCCAGAACCTTCTGGACGCAAAACATCAGGAGTTCTCGGCCCAGAATATTCCCGTCGCAGCCACCTATGTCCAACGCAGCGTATATATGCAAATGGTCTTCCGATTCTAACTCTGCCCCAACAATGAAACAAATATGCCCCAACCACGATACCCATGCTTTAGGGAAACGTACCGCTTATACCATATCAAAAAACGGGACTGCGATGCTGTGGGCAACCCTATTCGGTCTCTACATAATCTTTTTTCCCGGTTCATTATCAGCACACAAGACAACATGGGACGATACGCAGATTAAAGCGGCCTTTGTCTACAATCTGACCTATTTTATCTTTTGGGACCAAAAGGATCTTGGAGATCTATCGCAGCCCTTCCATATTCTTGCCCTGGGCAATGACGATATGGGTGATATCCTGAAAAAGATCACCTCACATGAAGCTGTCATGGGGCATAGCATAACAGTGGAAAACACACCGCTGCGCCCCCTGCATGAATACCCCATTATCTTCGTGTCGGACAATATGACCTCCCGAACCAGACAATTGCAAACCGAACTCCATGGCTGCCACACCCTGCTCATAGGTGAAAACATGCAATTTCTTGAGCAGGGAGGCATGATCAGTTTCATCTGCATAAAGAAAAAGGTCAAAATATATTACAATCAACGAGCGCTGCATGCAGCTGATATACATGTCAGTGCAAAACTCTATCAGATTGCCATCCCCCTACAAGATGCAGGTGAATTTCCCCAATGAGAAATACCATCCAAGGCCTTCCCATCTATGCGAAAGTGAACATTATCGTCTGGGGCATAAGCCTGGGGATCGTCGTTATCATGTGCACATTTTTCTGTTTAGAACTTTTTTTATCATTTAAAACTAATATGTTATATACGACTCAGATCCTTGGGGAAGTTATTTCCCAAAACACCTCGGCATCTCTGGTTTTCAATGATCAGGAAACGGCATCTGAATTATTGTCCGGATTAGCCTCAAACAAACAGATCTCTTATGCGTGCATCAGGGATGCACAGGATACGATATTTGCCTCTTACCAAAAAAATACAAAAAATTCCTATAGGAACATACAGGATGACATAACATACCTGCGAAATAACGGCGTCCAAAAAAAAAATGTCACCTATCTATTTACTTCCGCAGACCTCACCATGCTCCAAAAAATCACCTTGGGCGAAAAAACCATCGGACAGACGTATATTGTTGTCGAGCTGGACAACCTTGTCGCTGATTTCAATAAATTTATTTCATTGACCGTTATTCTTTCCGGCATCCTGTTTTTTCTGGCCATGCTGCTTAATGCCAAAATGTTGCGGGTCATACTACGCCCCATCAATCACCTCGTCAGTGCCATAGATGAGATTACAAGGACAAAAAATTATGGTTTGCGGGTTCATAAAACGTCCAATGATGAACTGGGTAAACTCATGGACGGGTTCAACACCATGCTCCAAACCATCGAACAATGGGGAGCACAACTCAAACAAGCTGTTGCGGCAGAACTCACAGCTAAAAAGGAGGCCCAATCGGCCAGCCGGACCAAATCACAATTTCTGGCCAACATGAGCCATGAAATACGCACGCCCATGAATGGCGTCCTGGGTATGGTACAGATTTTACAAAAAACACCACTTAATGACAGGCAAGCCAGGTGTGCACAACTTATCCGCGTTTCCGGACAAAATCTGCTCTCTTTGATCAACGATCTGCTCGATTTTTCAAAAATAGAAGCCGGGAAATTGTATCTTGAATCCGAGACCTTCAATCCATACATCCTGATCAATGATACCCGGGACATGCTTGCAGTCCAGGCCCACACAAAGGGTCTGGCCCTGATCTCTCTCATGTGCACGGACATCCCCTCTGCAATGCAGGGAGATCCAAACCGCATCCGTCAAATTTTGATCAACCTTATGGCCAACGCCATTAAATTCACCCAAACAGGGCACATTATTATCCGGGTCCGCGTAGACCAGGCAAACGGGAACGACGTTACCCTATATGTTGAAGTGCAGGATACCGGGATAGGCATTGCCAGGCATCACCAGAGCAAAATCTTTGAAAGTTTTGTTCAAGGGGACAGCTCAACGACCCGAAATTTTGGAGGTACCGGCCTGGGCCTTGCGGTGACCAAAGAGCTGGTCCACATGATGAAGGGGGAAATAGGTATTACCAGCCGGCCGAATCATGGGTCCACGTTCTGGTTCACGATCCGCCTGCAAAAAAGTTCTTCCCAGGAAAAGCCTCCGAAGTCATGCCTGCAAGCAGCTACCACGCTAACGCTCCCGGCACGGCATCCCGAAACAACGCGGCCATCCGCAAAAAAAAAGATCCTCGTAGTAGAAGATAATGAAGCCAACCAGGAAGTTCTGGTAGACGTTCTGGAATTCATGAATTGCTCCGTGACCCTGGCCTGCGATGGGAAAAAAGCCGTATACCTTGCATCCCAAAGCTCCTTTGATCTCATTCTCATGGACTGCCAGATGCCCGTCATGGACGGATTTGAAGCGACACGTCACATCCGCGACCTCGAAGATCCAAAGCATGCCAACGTCCCCATTGTGGCCATGACCGCCCTGGCTCAGGAAAATGACAAAAAGGCCTGCCTTGACGCCGGGATGAACGACTATCAAAGCAAGCCTTTTTCCATGGACAAGCTGGAACACTGTATCAAAAAATGGACAACAAACATGGGCCGCGACGAATCCCCAAACCCACGATAACAATTCCGGTTCACATCAATACGCGCAAGTACGCAATGCTCGGAGCACGCGGGCAGACACGGGAGATAATCCCGGCCAAAGTCGTTGCAATGGAGCTGGTTGCACAAACATCAAACAAGCCCCGATATGGACGATGGAAATCCGATTATATATCGTTATCCCGCCTTTTTTTCTTCGGGGTTCGGCGCAGACTTTTCATGCTGGCCTTGATGTCCAGAATAGGCGTTCCGTCAATGGCATCAAGGCCGCGCACAAAAAGAACGTTTCCTTCCCTTTTGACAAACTCCACCTCGGTGATGGCAATGCCGTTGGGCCTGTTGGGAGTCCTGGCTGCAAAGGGCCCTACACGTTTATCATCC
>JAQVZR010000043.1 GCA_028708105.1 Desulfoplanes sp.
TAGAACAGCGAGGGTCCGCCTCATGATCCGCCGCCAGAAGGTCAATGCGCTTTACGCGTTCCAGGTCACGCATCAGCGTCAGGCAGTGCCGACGTGCAGCGCCTTCTCCCAGACCATGCACCTGATCACACGCAGCACAATATCCCAAGCAGGCTATGCCGGTACTATCAAAAGAACGATCCTCGTCCCAGGACTCTCTCCGGGAAGAAGCATGACAGGCCTCTGTTTTCACCATCCGTACCATCCCGACACACTCAGGGCTTTGCCCCTACTACATCTTTTTTTCTTGGTATCATTATATAAGGCACCATCAGCTTTCACCATGATATGGCCACACGAGAACGGCATGTTTTGCGCTGCCCCCCCAACTATTCTGAGATTCTTCTTCATGCCCTGGAATGCCTCTTTTGAAGCATGTGTTTCCAGTCTGATGTCCCCAGCTGGTCTTGCAAGGGCAAAGAAACGCATATCCCGACTTAACAAGGATCTGCAATGGATAAAATGGCTGCGACCCGGAAAATCGGAATGATGAGCCCATAGAAAACAGACCATCCTGGGCCACGTGGATCTGCTCCTGTCCGCATGCGCTTGGGTCCATCAGTCCGGCACGAAAGAAGGACACGTATGCGGCGATACATACACGCTGGGCCGGATCATCAACGCAGTCCGCAGGTATCCCACAGAAACGGTACTCCCCCTGCGCGACAAAAAAAGCAGAGAAATACGACCATCTGAGGAGGAGCTCTCCTCTTTCTCACCAAAATACCCGGCAATCCACTAACGATTGCCGGGTATTTTGGTGCACTGCATGCTGATGACGCAACAACGTGTTCGCGGGTTGTTTACCCACCGATCCTATTTCTTTCCAAAAATCTCTGGAGGTCTTGTTGTATCTCCATTGGCATTGGGAAAATCCTTGAATATCGTCGCCTTGGTACCGGTACTCAACATATGCCGTCCTTCGGCCATAAAATTATTGAACCGATGTTTGCACTCGTAAAACCCATGCCACCAGCTATAATCAGGTGCCATCATGGCCGTGCCCATACGGGCTCTACGTCCTTCATAATGCCAGAGTTCATAGAATTCCACTTCCATGCGCTCATCAAAGAATCTGGTTTTATCCAGAAGCCCCTTGGCATAGAGATCATCCAGCATGGCCTTGGCCGGCTGAAAATACACCGTGTTATACTCTTCTACCGCCCGATCGAGTTTGACATAATGAGCATCCACCCAGCTCTTGCCGTGACATTGCATACACACGTCTTTCATCTTTTTCTGTTCTTCAAGACCACTGGTAGGTGCAGGAAACGGCTTGAAATTCTCAGGCCGGACCGTAAGAGGTGCCTGGAGTTCCCATCCCAGCCGTTCGGTTACATCATGACTGGTCATCACTGCACCAGAACCGGACATATGGCAGGCTGAACAGCTCGGACTTCTGTAATCCACCCCAGGCGTCCATGTGCCTGGAGCTGCGGACCAGTTGTAGGTGGTCCCGAAGGCATTATAGATAGCCCCATGTTTTGATTCGTTGTATATTTCCGTTTGAGGATGATCCGGACCAAGATGACATTGGCCGCAGGCTTCAGGCTTTCTGGCTTCAGCCACAGAAAATTTGTGGCGCGTATGACATGACGAACAACTCCCCAAAGAACCATCCATATTCAAACGCCCCACACCGACATTGGGCCATGTAGAAGGATCGAGCCCTCCGTCCTTGCCTTTTTTCAGAATGGTTCCATGACAATAATAGCAGCCAGCCGTACGTTCCCAGTCACTGGTCATGCCATCATTCAGCCAGGAATCAATTTTCCAAATAATCTCAAGGGTATTGGCATGCTTACTTTTGGCATACTGCTTGACCTCGTCGGGATGACAGCGCGAACAATCCTTGGGGGTAACCGCGGCAGCAACAGGAACCCGGTATTTTTTGACGCCCCATTTATTATCTGAACGCTGATATTGTTTGTAGTGAACATCTGAAACATCCGCATCATGGGATTCGGCCTGATGGCAATCCAGGCAGGTGATGTTAGAACTGGCATGCCTGCTGTTTGCCCAGTCAACAAAAAGTCCCGGAGTCTCTGTCCTGTGACATTCAATACAGGCCTTGGCCTGTTCGGACATACCCCGTTCAATACGGAATTCCTTGGCCTTACTCATTTGAGCACCGGCCTGCACCGCCCCCCAGCCGAACGTAAGAACGATGGCCAGCGCAAGCACATTCCACGTACAACGATCCATACATCCCTCCTTACGACAAATTGATGGCTAAAGCATGCTGCACATCCCCAGCATACTTCCCCTTTCCAAAATCATATGGGCCTAGATTCCAGTCATGTTATCCGCACATTCCTTGTATTGATAATGATCTCGAACATTATGCACGAGATCATAATGACAATCCACGCACTTTTTCTCATACCCCGGGCGGGGGTATAAAACCTGTCTGTGGGCCAGCATCGCCCCCCTCTTGTGGGGGAGATAGGCGATATTGCGATGGCATTTCTGGCACTGATCATTTTTGAAGGAGGCATAGGCCCGTGCCCGGTTTGCCGCATGATCGTATTCCGACGGATCTTTCATGATCAGATGGGCAAAAACATCTTTGAGGCCATGCAATGCCTTGGTATAAAAGAAATTAACAGTGTCATGGGGGGCTGGAAGATGACAGTCCATGCAATCAGCCACAAATCCCTGGGCATTATTAACGTGGGTGGACGTCTTCCAGGTATTATAGGCCCATTGGATTTCATGACACGAAGAACAAAACTGCGGGGTCGATGTCCTGACCATTGTATAGTACGTCATACTAAAAACAGGGAAGGCGATGAGGATGCCTAGGAGTATCCATAAAATAGGACCCTTTTTTTTCATCACGTCCTCACTTTTTTATATATATTTATGAATAGTAAACATTCAAAATGTGCATATATTATTTTTTTTATTTACACCACTTTTTTATCCTTGTTTTTACATTTTTACCAGCATTTTTCCACGATCATCATTCCCTCATATCATCGATAAACAATGCCGATTGTTTTTCCTCCATGCATGCTCCTGTAAAAAAACAAACCACTGGCCGATTCTTTGCATAATTCAAGATGAACAACCGCATCTGTTGTCTGTGTGCTCCCCGGATTACTACTAACAAAGAAATGGACATGCCCTGTAAAACAACCATTCTCATCATCGGACACGAATCAGAGCTTTGCAACCATCACGCAAGGAGCCTGAGCAGACACGGATATCACGTAATCTGTACTCCCTCGAAGGACACTGGGATCGATATGGTTATGGTTCAAAACAAGCCCGCAGAACTGGTTCTTCTCAATCTGCACCCTTCTATATTGGAGAAATCAGATATACTGGAACAGATAGCTCAAAAGCTCAGGAACATCCCCATTCTTGTGTTCTCTAGAAACAGCGATGCACAACACATCATCAAACTCCTCCGCAGGGGCGTGTGGGATGTACTGTGCCCACCCTTCACACAGGAAGCGCTATCTATGGCCATTATAAAGGCCCTGAATCGAACAACGATACTCTTCCCGGACCACGTAGGAATAAAAGCTGCAAACCACGTTATTCATTTCTCCACAGGAAACACATCACAAAAAAACTCATCCCAGACACTGGAATATCCGGGAAACATTGTTGGATGTATCGCCCATGATTTCAACAGTATCCTCGGTACGATCGTGTGTTCATCAGAACTACTGCTGGGTACATGCCAAGCGACATCTCCACACCATGAAGATATCCAGAGGATACTGCAGGCTTGCATGCGGGGTAAAGAGCTTGTTGCGCAAATTATTTGTTATGCCTGTAACCGATCGGTACAAAAATCTCCCGTAGATCTTGCTCAATTGATTAACGAGCTCATCCCCCTTCTTCAAGCAACAATACCGAGTCACATCATGATCAACAAAAAATTCGATGCTCACCATTGTGTTATTTCAGGCAATTACACACAGATTCAACAAATCATCGTCAATCTGATCACCAATGCCGTCTACGCGTTGCGCACGGTTACCGATCCGGTTCTTGATATCCAACTCACCAACAACGGGAAACGTTCGGCACGCATCGCAAATTCATCTTCAGAGATGATGAACGTTGTGCTCAGTATCACAGACAATGGAGAAGGGATTGATCAGGAATCCATCTCCAGAATATTCACTCCTTTTTTCACAACTAAACAAAACGGAGAAGGCACTGGGCTGGGACTGTCCATCGTTGCAAAAATCGCACAGGAACATCAGGCCAGCCTGTCCCTGCGGAGTCACAAAAACAGCGGAACATCCTTTCAGGTGCACTTTCCGGTCATTCATGACGACACGCCGGTACTGTCTCCACAAAAAAATATTACTAACTGAAGTTACGCACGCCACCGAGATCTTTCTGCTGAGCCCGGCATTGCCGGCAAGAAGGTCCCCCCTTGAGGGGGGGAGGGGGGGGGGCCTCAGACTGTGCGGCCATGACAGAGTAACATTGTTGCTGAACCATTGAGTGCACGGACTTTTCAGCCACTGAATGACTCGAACCCGAAAATTCCCTTCGAAGCACGATCAGCCGGTCAACCTTGCTCCTCTAACTGTCGGGCTGTGTCTTTACTCAACTCCAGAACGCCCTCAATATTCTTCCGAACATCCAACGCCTGTACCCTGACCACTGTCAGTCCTCGAGATTCAAGAAACAGCTGCCGCCTTTGGTCATAGTTTTCTTTGTAAACAGGGCTCACGCCGTCAATTTCAACGTTCAAGCTCAGTGTTGGGCAAAAGAAATCTACGATACATGGTCCCATTGGACGTTGACGTAAAAAGCGAAGCCCGAGCAGCTGCTTTTTCTGCAAGGCTTTCCAAAAAAGAACTTCGCCAAGAGTCCCCTTTTGTCGAAGTTCTCTTGATCGGTCCCTTAACGTGGAATTGTAATAAAATTTCGGCGAGTATGGCATGGTTATGAGCGTAGAGGTTCACATGTACGGACAGAAATACGATACCCACACCCCGCCCGACAACCATCGTCCACGTCCAAGCTCCAGCCAGACACCCCCCTCAAGGGGGGACCTTCTTGCAAGCGATATCGGACTCAGCTCAAGGCTCTCGAAAGGCGTGCGTAACATCACTAAGCAGAACAACCGGAAAGGCTATCTCTGGGGAGATCGGTTCAAGAGCGTCATCGTTCAGGACGGTCGTACTCTGCTGCATTGCCTGGCCTCCATCAATCTGAATCCCGTCCGGACAAACATGGTCCAACGCCCCGAAGACTACCACTGATCTTCCATGGGCTATCACGTACAGTCCAATAATCGGGAAGACGTCCTGAGCATGGATCTGGGCATGGCCGACTGGGGGATCGAACTTCAGGAACGGTTCCAGAAGTACAGGGAATTCGTCTATGAAACCGGGGCACTGGATACGGGCAAAGGGGCTACGTTGGACCCGAAACTGGTAAAAAAAGAGCGGGAAAAAGGATACAGGCTCAGATACAGAACCCGCTACTTCGCAGATTCGGGCATCATCGGAACCAAGGAATTCGTGGCCAGCCATGCCAAAAAATTCCACGACCATTTTGCCTGCAAAGGGGAAAAGAAGCCCCAGAAGGTGGAAGGCTTGGAAGGAATGTTCTCCTTAAAACGCCTTTCCGAAACGTGATTTCAAAACATTTCTGAAAAATCAGATTGTTCCATGCGCAATCATAGAGGTGCACATGGTCTGTTGCGTCCAAAATTCAAAGAATCCGTGAAAAGTTGGGGCTCTTCACGGATTCTTTGGGCTGATTTGCTTTCCTGTACACAACTGCGCGTAGATTGCTGCTTCTGGAGAAGGAATCCAGCACTCCACGATGAAAATCAGCGCGGAACCAGGAGGGAACAGTATAGGCATGGGCATAGCTTGCCTGTCCCTATTTCCTCGGCTGGAAACCGACGCATTATCCAGATGAACCATCATTTTCAGAAGGAAGGGAGGTACAGCAAGCAGTGTCCGCCCCCCATTACAAAGCAAAGCGTCTCGAAAGGGTTCGGTTTATCTCCGCATCAGTGAGGTAAAATATTCAGGCATCTTTGATTCAAAGGTCATTTTTTCTCGTGTAATAGGATGGATAAGGGTCAAGGAAGTCGCATGAAGAGCCATTCTTTCGATGCCCCGTTCTTTTTTCCCATACTTTGAATCGCCGACGACAGGAAAACCTTTTTCAGAAAAATGAACCCGGATCTGGTTTTTTTTGCCAGTGAACAGTTCTATTTCAAGTAAACTATATTTTTTTGATTCCTGGAGTACCTTAAAGCCGGTTTTTGCAAACGCTCCCTTTTCAGAATCCTTGACGGAATACATCTTGAAAGCACTATTTTCTGCAAGATATGACGTGATGATTCCTTCTTTTTCCGGCAAAATCCCCTCTACGACGGCATAATATTTTTTTACAAAATCATGCCAGTCATCCATAAGATAGCGTTTGGCTTCTTCTGTTTTAGCAAACATGAGAATCCCGGACGTCTCTCTATCCAGCCGGTGAACAACGAACAGCTTGTTTTTTGCTTTTTGATTTCCTCGCCGCACATAGTTCGTGAGAAGATTATAGGCCGTGTTATCTCTGATTTTGACCGTGCTCACGCTCAAAAGGCCACTCATCTTATCCACGACGAGAATGTCGTAATCTTCGTAAAGAACAGAAATTCCCCGAGGCTGATACTTCTTAGGTGGGGCTTTAAATTTTTTGTGATTTTCTTGCATGTATTCGACCTGTATTGCTGGAGATAAACCAGCTTTTCAAATGTTATCTAAGGTAGAAGCGGCTTCCAGCCGTTTTTTTGGGTCGGGAAAAAACCTTGAAATTGAGGTGATTAAACCAAAACCATAAAGTGGCCCCCAAACGTTAAACAGATTGATGGCTCCTTTACGCTTGTCTAGGCATTGGTTGTTATGCTGCCGATTGAGTGGACAAAAATATGCTTGGTCAGGGGTCATATTTTGGAGACTGAAATGCGGACGTTCTTGGTTATAGAATGTAAACCAGTTTCGCAAGCTGTCTTTTAATGCTCTGCCAGCCTTGGACTCCTGAATGTAGACACCTTCATATTTTACACTCCGCCAAAAACGATCAATGAAAACATTGTCCATCCAGCGTTCTTTACCATCCATAGAAATTTGGATGCCATTCTTTTTTAGGACCTTTCCCCTCCGGGTCTGCCCCCGCTAACTACATCCGGCGAGTGCGTACTTGGCCGCTAAAATGCCCCAACGGCGCAAGACACGTGTGCTCGCATGAGTATACCAGCCCAAGGCAACGCACTGGGCTGGTATGTGTAGTCCTTTCAGGGCATTCTTCAGCCTCACCATCAGAATATTTATTGCGTGGGAAATGGCTCAATCATGAAAAACCAATAAACATGTGTACTTTTGGGCCCCGATGCTGAACTGTGATGGACCTGCTGGACGGACAGGACCATCCATCTGGATACGGTGTCCAGATAAAAAACCACGGCCCGTTGCACAAAAAAATGCAAGGCATGGTTTTGTAACAATGGTTCAACCATGACCTGCGAAAAGAATAAAAAAGTACAAAAGCGTAACCGTTCCCCCCGGGTATTGCCTTTTCTGACAATTGCCTCTTTCCCCTAATTTTTCTATATACACCTTCTTTTTCGGGCCTGTACATCCGTGCACGTGGAACACCGGATACTGTAGGATCACCGTTAAGACATGGAATAGCTCTTGCTTATCTCACCCTCCGGGACGAATATGTATTCTCCCGCATTCACCTGATCACCATCCACCCAAGGAGAACATCCATAAAAAAAAACCTGGCCGCCCTCGTGGCAACCATATTTCTAGCCCTTGGCGCAGCACCTGCCTGGAGCACCGTACAGCTCAAAGTGGCCCACGCAACCTGGGTCGGCTACGGACCGTTGTATATTGCCAAAGAAAAAGGTTTTTTTGCCAAACAGGACCTCGATGTCCATCTTTTGATCATCGAAGATGAATCACAATATGCCGCGGCCATGGCCTCGGGCAATATCGAAGGACTAGGCAATGTTCTGGACCGGGAGATCATCCATTTTGCCAAAGGTTCCCCGGAAACGGTTCTCTTTGCCATGGATGAAAGTTCAGGTGGTGACGGTATTGTAGCCTCCGCCGACATCCAGACCCTGGCCGATTTGGAAGGCAAATCCGTGGGGCTGGACAAGTCATCCACGTCCTACTTTTTCTTTTTAACCGCCTTGCAAAAAGCCGGCGTTCCCGAAGACGCCGTGAACATCCTTGAAATGGGAGCCAGCGATGCCGGGGCTGCCTTTGTGGCTGGGCGACTCGACGCCGCAGTAACCTGGGAACCCTGGCTGGCCAATGCCGGTCAGCGTACAGGAGGCCACGTTCTGGTTTCCAGCAAAGATTTTCCCAAAACCATCCTCGAAGTTTTTGTCCTCCGCAAGGAAGTGCTGGACGCACACCCTGAGGTCGGCGTCGGATTCACCAAAGCCTGGAACGAGGCCGTAGCCTGGCTGGAAAATAACCCCCAAGAAGGCATCGCCATCATGGCCAAAGCCATGGGCGTAAGCACCAAAGAAATGTCCGACATGGCCGCGGGCGTGACCTTTTTCAACGCCCAGGCAAACCAGGAATTCTTTAACAGAACCACGGACAACAATATTTACGACGTAGCCACCAGGGCAAGTGACTTCTGGAAGAAAAAGAAGATCATCACCGAGCCCCTGCAGATCAATCAATTGATTACATCCGATTTCGTCACCAAGGCTGCCGAGTAATGACGACGCCTCGTATTCATCTGGTGCGGCGGGTCACAGGGCCCGCCGCACTTTCCCTGCTCTCCTTTGGAACCATCCTTGCTTTGTGGACCGGTCTCTCCTGGAGCGGTGCCGTTAAGCCCCTTTTTCTCCCCCGCCCCGAAGCCGTGCTCACCGCCTTTGTTACCATGCACCGGGAAGGAATTCTCTGGTCCTACACCTGGGATTCCACTTACCGTGTCATGGTCGGCTGGTCCCTAGCCGTTGCAGCCGCCCTTCCTCTGGGAGTACTTATCGCTTCGTCAAAAAAAGATGAGGCGATTTTATCCCCCGTTTTCGAATTTTCCAGATATTTGCCCGTTGTGGCTCTGGTTCCTCTGACCCTGCTCTATTTCGGGATCGGGGACGGCCAGAAATTCATGGTC
>JAQVZR010000044.1 GCA_028708105.1 Desulfoplanes sp.
GGTCCCCGCGCAGTTGATTGAGACCCGCTATGGCAAAAAGTTGTACAGCGAAGCTACCCAGGATTTGATCAATTACCATATCAATACCATCCTCAATGAGATGGAAGTGACTCCTATCGGACGTCTGGATATGGCTCCCAAGGGCTCTGAAATTCTTGAAAAGGGAAAGCCCTTTGCCTATTCTTTTGCCTTTGAAGTCATGCCTTCTTTTGATCTTCCCGAGTACAAGGGACTCAAGGTCGAAGAGGAAGAGGTGGTTATCAAGGAAGAAGAAGTGGATCGGGTTATTGAGCGGATGCGTGACAATGCCGCCAAGCTCGTGCGCGTAGACGAAATCCGTACAGCCCAGGATGGGGATGTCGTCATGATCGACTTTGAGGGTTCCAAAGATGGCAAGCCTCTGGAAGGTATCAAAGCTGAAAATTTCGAGCTTCTTCTAGGTGAAGGAAGTGCACTGAAAGCCTTTGAGGATATCGTTAAAAAGCTCAAAGCCGGCGAAAAAGGCAGTGGGACCGTAGTGTTCCCCGCAGATTTCTTGAATAAGGAATTGGCCGGTCAGGAAGTTGAAATGAAGGTGAACCTGCACTCCATCAAGAAAAAGGACCTTCCTGAGGTCAACGATGCCTTTGCCGCTAATATAGGCGGGTACAAGACTGTGCAGGAACTGCGGGATATGATCCACAAGTCCTATGCAACGTCCAGTAAGAATCTGCATAAGAGTGCTGCCCAGAAGAAGCTGCTTGATGAGCTCAAGGATCAGGTAACATTTGACCTGCCGCCTGTACTGGTGGAAGCGCATATCGACCAGAAGATCCATACTATGCGTGAAAAGATGGAACAGCAGGGCAAAAGCATGGAATCTGTGGGCAAGACCCCCGAAGAATTGCGGGCCCAGTTCCGTGAGGACGCTGAAGATATCGTCAAGGCTGAAATTTTTCTGATGGCTGTGGCCGAAGATGCGGAACTTGAGGTCCAGCCTCAGGAAGTTGATCTCATGCTGCAGAAGATGGCCATGCAGTCTGGTCAGGATTTCAATGCCCTCAAGGATTACTACGAGCAGAATAATCTCATGGTTCCCCTTCGGGACAGAGCACTTCAGGACAAGGCCATGGATCTCATCTATGACCAGGCTGAAGTGACCATTGTTCCTGCGGCCGAGCATAGCTCTGCCGACGTCTAAGCATCATCCCTGTAGTTTTCGTAACGAGCTTGAGACCGGGGGGATGATCACGTCCCTCCGGCTTTTCTTTTCTGAAGGCCCCTCCTTTTCCTGTCCTTGTTCTATTCTAACTTATTGTATATATTTTATTGTACTGAGCCTGTTCCGGTCCATGATCAAGGACAGGTCGTAGTCATTGTCGGCAGCACGCAATTTCTGTGCTTTCCGTTCCCACTGGATACCCGCCCGTTATTGTGAAGACATGTCCACGGGGAAATCCGGGTCCGCCATTTTTAGACCAAATCTCAAGGGGGATAGAATGGTCACGAATACAGTACCTATTGTCATTGAAACCTCCGGCCGCGGAGAAAGGGCGTACGATATCTATTCCCGGCTGCTCAGGGACAGAATTATTCTGCTTGGAACGCCCGTTGACGACAACGTCGCCAATCTCATCTGCGCCCAGCTCCTTTTTCTGGAATCGGAAAATTCTGAAAAACAGATAAACATGTATATCAATTCCCCTGGCGGCTCCGTGACTGCGGGCATGGCCATATATGATACCATGCAGTATATTTCTGCACCTGTGGCCACCTTGTGCATGGGGCAGGCCGCGAGTATGGGCGCCGTTCTTTTGGCTGCCGGAGAAGCAGGTAAACGTTACTCCCTGCCCAATAGCAGAATTTTGATTCATCAGCCCATGGGAGGCTTCCAGGGGCAGGCCACGGACATTGACATCCAGGCCAAAGAAATTATTCGTTTGAAGTCTAGGCTCAATGAGATCCTTGCACACCATTCTGGCGCGGATATCGCAAAGATCGAACAAGATACGGACAGAGATTATTTTATGAGTGCTGCGGAAGCAGCAGAATATGGCATCATTGACGAAGTCCTCACCAGTAGAAGTGAGATGAACACAAAGAAATAGAGGTGGATTATGGCCAAGAAAACCAAAACTGGAGACTTGACCTGCTCGTTTTGTGGCAAGTCCCAGGGTGATGTGATACGGCTCATTGCCGGTCCTGATGTCTATATATGTAACGAGTGCGTTGCTCTGTGTGAAGAAATCATCATGCAGGACAATACGAAAGAGGGAAATTTCGGCTCCGCAGAAATTCCTCGCCCGGACGAAATACACAAGGCCCTTGATGACTATGTCATCGGTCAGGAAATGGCCAAAAAGGTTCTCTCCGTTGCCGTCTATAATCATTATAAGCGGATCAACTATGCGGGTAGTGGAACAGGGGATGTGGAACTGGATAAGAGTAACATCCTGCTGGTTGGCCCCACTGGCAGCGGTAAAACTCTGCTGGCCCAGACATTGGCGAGAATCCTCAATGTCCCTTTTGCTATTGCCGATGCCACGACGCTGACCGAAGCCGGATATGTCGGGGAGGATGTTGAAAATATTCTGGTGCAGCTCGTACAAAACGCTGATTACGATCTCGATGCTGCGTCCAAGGGTATCATCTATGTTGACGAAATCGACAAGATCGCAAGAAAATCCGAGAGCACATCCATAACCCGTGACGTTTCCGGCGAAGGTGTCCAGCAGGCCCTTTTGAAGATCATTGAGGGCACCGTTGCCAATATTCCTCCTAAAGGCGGGCGTAAGCATCCCCAACAGGAATTCATCCATCTGGATACCAGCAATATCCTGTTTATTCTTGGCGGAGCTTTTATCAATCTGGAAAATATTATCCAGCAGAGACAGCAGGGCAATGTTATGGGATTCGGTGGTAAAGGGATTGCGGCCAGAAAAGACCCTTCCGAGTTGCTGAAGGATGTTCATCCCGATGACCTGATCAAGTTTGGGATTATTCCTGAATTTGTTGGACGGATTCCCATTATTTCTGCTCTTGAAGAACTCACGGAAGAAGATCTTGTCCGGATTTTGACGGAACCCAAAAATGCATTGGTCAAGCAATACCAAAAGATGCTTGAAATTGATGGAGTCAAACTCAGTTTTACCCAAAATGCCCTCAAGGCCATTGCTGCCAAATCCATTGTCCGCAAGACAGGGGCCAGAGGACTGCGCAATGTTCTTGAATCTATCATGCTCGGGGTCATGTATTCCATTCCTTCCATGAACGGGGCCAAGGAGTGCTTGATCAACAAGGCAGTGGTTAATGACCAGGTCGAGCCCATTATCCTGTTTGAAAAGCAGGCCCAATCCGCATGATAGTCATTTTTTGCAGTGACGCAGGCCACAGCGAAAAATGCAGTACTAGGTAACGCCCTGTCTTGCTACAGTGAACACCTGACGAGGTTTGTCGGGGAATCCCAATCGTCTGCACTCCTTTTATTTTTTTGAGGATTGGAGATGCGAGGCGCGAGGCGGGTGGGTTGTGTCGTTTGAGTGCAACTATCCTTTGAAAATATCCCGGAAAATTACAGGCCGAGAAAATCATGCCGAATTCATACAGTGTTTCGAATCCCGAAGATGGAATCCTGACGTTGACCGTTCCCCTCATGTCTCTGCGGGAAGTAGTCATGTTCCCCCGATCCATTATACCTCTTTTTGTGGGGCGCAAGACCTCAATCATGGCCATTGAAAATGCCCTGGAAGAGCACGGAAAGGAAATTTTTCTTGTCTCCCAACGGGATGCCAATATTGAGACCCCAAAACAGGAAGATCTTTTCCATGTCGGGACCGTGAGCAAGATTTTGCAAATGCTCAAGCTGCCTGACGGAACGATTAAGGTCCTGTTTGAGGGGTTGTACCGGGCGCAGATTGATCAGATCGATGACATGGATAAGGCGGTTCCCATGGTCAGAGTCACGTCCATGCCTGAGGTGGATAGCCGTACTCCTGAATCCGAGGCGCTGGTCAGGGCGACCCAGGATGCTTTGAAAGAGTATGCCAGAATCAATCAGAAACTGGCCAATGAAAGTATTCTGGCCATATCCACGTTGAGTTATCCCGGCCGATTGGCCGATTCCATCATGCCTCATCTGCGTCTTGATTTTCAGAAAAAGCAGACGGTCCTTGAAGAACTGCATCCCATAGAACGCCTGGAAAAGGTGTACTCGTATCTGCAGGAAGAGATAGAAGTGTATGGCCTGGAACGGAAGATAAAGTCCCGGGTTAAAAAGCAGATGGAGCGCAATCAGAAAGAATATTATCTCGGAGAACAGCTCAAGGCCATTCACAAAGAAATGGGCGAGGAGCAGGATCCCCAATCTGAAATGAAGGAGCTGGAAGATCAACTGGCTGCTTTGGACATGCCTGACGAGGCCAGAGAACGAGGGGCTGAGGAAATCAAAAAGCTGCGGCGTATTCCGCCTTCTTCCGCCGAATATGGGGTCATCCGTAATTATATTGATTGGATTTTATCCCTGCCCTGGAATGCTCTCCAAGACGAATCCATAGATATCCATGCAGCCCAGAGGATTCTGGATGAAGATCATTACGGCCTGGAAAAACCCAAAGAACGGATCCTGGAATATCTGGCAGTTCAGTCTCTGGTACAAAAGCTTAAAGGGCCGATTCTTTGCCTGGTAGGACCTCCCGGCGTGGGTAAAACATCCCTTGCCAAGTCCATTGCGCGGGCCATGGGACGTGAATTTGTCCGGCTGTCATTAGGCGGAGTGCGTGATGAAGCGGAAATCAGGGGGCATCGCAGAACGTATGTGGGAGCCATGCCCGGCAAAATCATCCAGTCTCTCAAACGGGTTAAATACAACGATCCTGTATTTTGTCTGGATGAGGTGGACAAAATGAGTACGGATTTTCGAGGGGACCCTTCATCCGCCCTGCTTGAAGTGCTTGATCAGGAGCAAAACAATTCATTTAATGATCATTACCTGGATTTGGATTACGATTTGTCCAGGATTTTTTTCATTACTACGGCGAACAGTCTGTCGAACATTCCTGGTCCCCTGCAGGATCGGATGGAGATTATCGAAATTCCGGGATATCTGGAAACAGAAAAAATACATATTGCCATGGATTTCCTTTTGGCTAAACAGTTTGAGGCCAATGGTCTGGAAAAGGTCGGCGTGACCATGTCCAAAGGTGCGGTGCAGGAAATCATTCAGCATTATACCCGCGAGGCCGGGGTCAGGAATCTTGAACGCGAGATCGCGTCGGTCTGTCGCAAGATAGCCCGAAAGATTGTGGAGAATACCCCTTTGACCAAGGCTCCTGCTATTACCAAGTCCAATGTGCATACCTATTTGGGGGTACCCAAGGTCCGTCATGGTGTGCGTGAAGACCAACCCCTCGTGGGTGTGTGCACGGGGCTGGCATGGACCCAGGTAGGGGGGGAACTCCTCTTGGTGGAAGTTGCGTTGATGCCAGGATCGGGCAAGATCGAAATCACCGGAAAACTTGGCGATGTGATGCAGGAAAGTGCTCGGGCGGCCTTGAGTTATATCCGCTCCCGGGCTGAGGTATTCGGTCTGCGTTCTGATTTTTACAAAGGCATCGACATCCACGTGCACGTCCCTGAAGGGGCAACGCCCAAGGATGGCCCTTCGGCGGGTATTACTCTGGCCACAAGCCTGATTTCTGCATTGTTGAATATTCCCATCCGCAATGACGTTGCCATGACCGGTGAGATTACGCTCCGTGGACGGATATTGCCCATAGGCGGCTTGCGCGACAAGCTGCTGGCCGCGTACCGTGGAGGGATTGAAACCGTGCTTATCCCGGCGGACAATGAATCAGACCTCAAAGATGTTCCGGACGCTATTTTGAAGAATCTTGAGATTGTCTGTGTGCAGCATCTTGATGATGTCTTGTGCAGAGCGTTGGTGGGTACCTCGGAGGAAACGCTTTTTTGCGGTAAAGGGCATCTTATCCCTCTGTCGACAACCCTGTTCCAAGATGATGGTCGGGTCCAACCTCAATAAGGTCCAGGGCTCCTGTTGTTGCGTCGAATCTTGTTATATGTGCATTGATTACCCGGGCGTTTGTGCTGCAAGCGCCCGGTATCAACCGGCGTCATGTCGGTTTTTTTATGGTGTGGGAAAATAGTCCCAGACCTTGAGGATATGGGATTTTGCACCTCTATGTCCACGCATGCCGCCAGACATATCGCCCGGAACGCATCTGTGATTGCCGGGGCGACCCTGCTCAGTCGGATTCTGGGGTTTGCCCGGGATCTCATCGTTGCCTTTGCCCTGGGGGCAGGGCCGCTGGCGGATGCTTTTTTTGTGGCTTTTCGTCTGCCCAATCTCCTGCGTCGCCTCTTTGCCGAAGGGTCCCTGACCATGGCCTTTGTGCCAGTGTTTACGCGCGTTAGGCAGGACCAGGGCGACGAAGCCGCTTTTGTCCTGGCCCGTTCAGTCCAGATATGGCTGCTGATTATCCTGGGCGTCATTGTCCTTATGGCCATGCTGTTTGCTGAACCGATTACCCTGATCGTTGCCCCTGGATTTTCCCGAGACCCTGCATTGCTGGCCACTACGGCCACCCTGGTACGCATCTGCTTCCCTTACATCCTGTTCATCTCCGGTGTTGCCTTGTGTATGGGGGTCCTCAATTCCATGGGGCATTTCCTGGCCCCGGCACTGGCTCCTTGTGTCTTGAATATCGTGCTTATCCTATGCGCCCTGGGAGCCGTATGCATGGATCTTTCCGTACCCCATGCCCTGGCTTTCGGAGTACTGGTGGCTGGAATGGGGCAATGGCTTTTGCAGCAGCCCTTTTTACATCGCCAGGGCTTCTATTGGAAGGGCCCTGTTCGGATATACGATCCCGGGGTCAAACGCATAGGCACACTCATGCTCCCGTCTGTGTTCGGGTCTGCCGTCTATCAGCTGAACATTTAGCTGGGAACGATGCTGGCTTCTTTTCTTCCTCTGGGGAGTATTTCCTATCTGTATTATGCGGACCGGCTGGTCCAGTTTCCTCTGGGAATTTTTGGTGTGGCCATTGGTACGGCTGCTCTGCCGTCCCTGGCTGGCCTGGCCGCGCGCAGGGAATGGCAAGGATTTGCCTCTGCCCTTTCTTCATCCATGCATCTGACCCTGGTCATCAGTCTGCCTGCGGCCGCAGGCCTGGCTGCTCTGGCCACTCCCATCGTCTCTTTGCTTTTTGAACGCGGGGCCTTCTCGACAGCTGCTGTGAGTGGAACCGCTTTTGCCCTGCAGGCCTATGCCGCGGGGTTACCCGCCTTTTCCTGTGTGCGTTCTCTGGTTTCAGCCTATTACGCTCTTGAAGATACGAAAACACCTGTGTGGGTAGCTGTGGGGTGTTTGCTTCTTAATATTGGTATGGGGCTTATCCTGATGCAGTTCTGGGGACATGTGGGTCTGGCCGTGGCCACCAGTCTTTCCTCCTGGGCCAATGTGCTTTTACTTATCTGGCTGCTGGCGCGGAAAAAAGGGATCAATGCTCTTGAGTCTTCTTCTGCAACCTTGCCCAAGGTGATCTTCCTTAGTCTCATCGTGCTGGCCGGCGCAGGATGCACCGCATCCAGCCCTCTGGTGGCCTTTGCCCTGATCCCTTTCTGGATCGTGGGATTTTTGGCCCTGGCCCGGATGTGGTCTGTTCCTGAGATCAGCATGCTCCTTGATGCCCTGCGTTCCCGTGTTGTCAGAAAAAGGGGTGGGGCGTGAATCTGACGGTTGCTTCCCCGGTTCCTGCTGCCCGGGATTTTTTTCCCCGGGGATTGTGTCAGCCAGATAAGGGTTTCAGATTTTCCACAGATGCCTTGCTCCTGGCATGTTTTGCAGATATCAAAAGAGGGGAGATTGTGGTTGATCTGGGGACCGGATGCGGAGTAGTCGGTCTGGGAGTTCTGCTCCGAAACAGTGACCTGGGCATCCGGATCAAGGGGATAGATGTCGAGGACGAAATGGTACATGCTGCCCGGGCCAATGTGCGTGCCCTGGAATATGACGGGCAGATGGAGATCTTTCAGGGAGATGTTCGGGATTTAGGCCGGATTATTCCATCCGCATGCGCGGATGTGGTGGTCTGCAATCCTCCGTACCGTCAGCCAGGACGCGGTAAATCCTGCGCGGATGCTCTCAAAACCAGGGCCCGTTTTGAGGTCCGGGCGACATTGCCGGAGTTTGTGGCAGGGGCAGGGTTTATGCTCAAAAATCGTGGACGTATCTATCTTGTGTATCTTGCGGAACAACTTGATCTTCTCTTTGCAGCCATGCAGGCCTCGCAGATGGTGCCCAAACGTGTTTTGCCTGTGCATGCTAGGCCCGGGGAACCCGCCAGGCTCGTTCTGGTGGAAGGGCGCAAAAATGGTGGTCAGAGTCTGGTTATGGACAGCCCGCTTTTTTTGTACCAATGCGCTGAGCATCAGACCTGGTTGAGTTCGCAGGCCTTGGCATTTTGTCCTTTTCTGGGGTGTAATGTCGGAAATAAATGTACGTAGTGCGTAGTGCACAGACGGCAGGGATACCCCCTGGCCATAGTTCTTTTGAACATCGGGTCTTCGTGGAGGAGAAATGATTGATATACATAGACAGCTAGTGCGGACATGCTGGTTTGTTGCCGGGTTGATGATCCTTTTCTCGGGGCTTGCATGTGCCGGTGAAGGATTCCCCGCTGTGCTTATCGACCGGGACGCTGCCCTTGCGGTCGCACATAATGTGACCGCGGAACGTTATCCTGATGCCGACACAGTGCTTGTGGATGCGCACACCTGGGTACGTTATAATGAAGATGGAACCTATGTGCAGCGTGACGAGAGATACCAGAAAGTGCTTACCCAGGAAGGGGTGGCATCCCTCAAATCCCTGTCGTCCTGGTTTACCGTTCCTTACAATACCACCCGGTTTGTCCTTGTGGAGGTCATCAGACCCGACGGCTCGGTGATACCTATCGACGTGGCTGCCAATGCACGGGTGATGATCGATCGCAGTCAGATGGACGCCAATATCTATAATCCCAACGATAAGCTCCTCTCTGTGAATCTGCCCGAATTGGGTATCGGCGACGTGGTGCACTACAGTATGGATGATGATTTCTCTAAGGTCCGCATACCCGGAAGTTTCAGCGATATG
>JAQVZR010000045.1 GCA_028708105.1 Desulfoplanes sp.
AACCGGGTTCGGCAGTACTGATGTGGCTGCAGCCATGGCCCTTGGGGAAACCTGGTTCAAGGTACCTGAAACCATCCGGGTGGAAATTGTCGGCCAGCTGGATACGTTTATCGGTGGTAAGGATTTGATTCTGAACCTGATCGGGCGCCTTGGGGTATCCGGGGCATTATATAAGGCGCTGGAATTCGGCGGTCCCGTGGTCGATGCCATGAGTGTGGAAAGCCGGATGACTATGGCCAATATGGCTATCGAGGCCGGGGGAAAGGTGGGCTTGTTTCCTGCTGACAAACTGACTCTGGAATATACCCGGGAACATGGCCGGACGGGCGATGCTTTCTTTGCACCTGATGTTGGGGCAACCTATGCCCAGGTGGTGACCATTGATGTGACGGGCATGGAACCTCAGATTGCCTGCCCTCATCTTCCGGATAACGTTAAACCTGTGAGCGAGGTCAAGGACGTCAGCGTCAACCAGGTGGTCCTCGGTTCCTGCACCAATGGCCGGATTTCCGATCTGCGTGAGGCTGCAGCATTGCTTAAGGGCAACCATGTGGCCAAAGGGGTCCGTCTTGTGGTTCTGCCTGCGACACCCGGAATTTATAAGCAGGCCCTCAAGGAAGGGCTTATCGAAATCTTTATGGATGCCGGGGCCATTGTTGGGCCTCCGACCTGCGGACCGTGCCTGGGCGGGCATATGGGTATCCTGGCAGGAGGCGAACGCTGTCTGGCCACCACCAATAGAAACTTCAGGGGCCGTATGGGCAGCCTGCAGTCCGAAGTGTATCTGGCCGGACCAGCCGTTGCTGCGGCCACAGCTCTCACCGGAAAGATTACGCATCCGGGGTTGATATGATATAGGATCTGGGACGCAGGATATAAGGATGCAGGTACCAATCTCTGGATTTGTCCTCTTTTCCTGTCAGTTATGCGATACAGCATCTATAACTATTATACATGCATAACCATATCTCTGCATGGTACAAAGGATTCCAAGGGGCAACGCATGATTGTCCGTTTTTACGCCCCTCGCGGGAGATCGTGGAAACATTCTGTGCCGTCAGGAAATGTACTGATTATTTGTGCAGCAATGCTTATAGAGCAAAGGAGAAACAATGCATTTTTTCGGAAATGTACATAAAGTTGGTGATCATATCGACACAGATGCCATTATTCCGGCCAGATTTCTGGTGACCTCAGATGTCAAGGAACTTGGCCAGGTCTGTATGGAAGGACTCGAACCCGGGTGGGTCAAACGGGTTCATCCGGGCGATATCATGGTTGCAGGGAAGAATTTCGGGTGCGGATCTTCCAGAGAACATGCGCCGCTGGCTATTCTCGGCGCAGGAATGCCCGTGGTTGTTGCCCATAGTTTTGCCCGGATTTTTTATCGCAATGGTTTTAACATGGGCCTGCTACTTCTTGAAATTGGAGATCAGGTCACGGGCATTGCAGATGGTGATGAACTGGACATTCAGGTTCAGGACGGGGTGATCAAAAATATCACCCGGGGTACGGAAATCCGTTTCCAACCCATTCCGTCATTTATGCAGAAATTATTGCAGGGCGGCGGTCTTATTGAATATGTCAAACGGCAGAAGAGCGCCTGATACCAATTTTCACAACTATAACGGAGTATTCAATGCATATATCTATCTGTCTTCTCCCTGGCGATGGGATCGGTCCGGAGATCGTGGCCCAGACCGTGAAAGTACTTGACGCTGTGAACGCGCGCTTTGGTCACACTATTTCTACGCAGACGGCCCTTATCGGCGGAGCGGCCATTGATGCCACGGGCGTTCCTCTGCCTGAGGCCACTGTTAATGCCTGTAAAAAAGCCGACGCTGTATTGCTGGGCGCCGTGGGTGGCCCTAAGTGGGACGGTATCGAGCGGGATATCCGTCCCGAACGTGGTCTTCTGGGTATCCGTAAGGCCTTGGGACTTTTTGCCAATCTTAGACCCGCTCTGCTGTTTCCCGAGCTGGCATCAGCCTCCTTTCTGCGTCCGGATATTGTTGCCCGGGGCATTCATATCATGGTCGTCCGGGAACTCACCGGGGGAATTTATTTTGGTGAGCCCAAAGGATTTGAAGAGCGGGAGGGAGAGCAGGCCGCATTTAACACCATGGTCTACAGAAAATCCGAGGTTGAACGCATTGCCCGGATTGGTTTTGAAACGGCCATGAAACGTGACAAACGCCTGTGCAATGTGGACAAGGCAAACGTGCTTGAGGTTTCTCAGCTGTGGCGGGCAACCGTGGTGGCCATGGCCAGAGAATATCCTGAAGTGGAACTGACCCATATGTATGTGGACAATGCCGCCATGCAGCTGGTGCGTGATCCTTCCCAGTTTGATGTTATTGTCACCGGTAACTTGTTCGGGGATATTCTGTCCGATGAAGCGGCCATGCTCACTGGTTCCATTGGTATGCTTCCCTCGGCATCCCTCGGGACAACCAGCCCCTTCCTGTACGAACCCATCCACGGTTCAGCCCCGGATATCGCCGGACAGGACAAGGCCAATCCCCTGGCGACCATCCTCTCCCTGGCCATGATGTTCCGTCATTCCTTTGAACTGGAAACCGAGGCCGTAGCTATTGAAGAAGCCGTGCGTCAGGTGCTCAAGGCCGGATACCGCACCGGCGATATCATGGAAGATGGCGGGACGCTGGTAGGCGGAGAAAAAATGGGTGATCTGGTGGCGGAAAAGATGGGATAGTGAAAGTGCGCAGTTTGCAGTGCGCAGAAAAAACAGGACCTCTGTTCGAAATGTTTATTTGTTTCGTGCGGATAGAACGTAGGCCCTTGCCTGTTGTTCTGTGCACTGCCTACTGCCTACTGCCTACTTAGGCACCGCCGACTGTGCACTGACTCTACTTCTACTTTGGCACTGCCAACTGTGCACTGCCTATTTTCTTTTACCCTTTTCCCTATGAAATACTATTTTTACCTCCTATTTCTTTGCACCACCCTTGTTTCTTTGCCCTCCTGTTCCACCCGTGAAATATTTTCCGTGACCAAGGCTACGGTCACCGGGGATGTCACGGCCGTGGGGCGGTTGGCTGTGCGCAAAGGGGTGTATTATGCGACCCATCCTCAGGTGGTCGCCAAGCGATTGAAGGAGTTTTCGCAGATGCTGGCCCGGTTTCATAAGGCAATTACTCCCACCTGGGGAAAGGAGGAGGCCAAAGAACCCAGTCAGAAACGGTATGTAAAATATACCCAGAACTATTTGTCCCGGGCTGAGGTTGATTTTGATACAGGGACAGTGCAGGTGGAGACTCTGGATCAGAAGAATCCGCAAGCCAGTCTGAAGGAGGCTCTGGTTACGGTATTGCTGACCCCGAATGATCCGCGTGGAGTGGACCTGTATTCGGATAAAAAGGTGGTGCTCGGTGAGACCCCTTTTTTGTACGGAGAAGTCCTGGACATGGATGGCAAACCGGTGCGCTGGGAATGGCGGGCCAACAGATTTGCAGACGCCTTGGTGCACGATGCCGTGAAAACAAGGCAGATCAAGGCTGATGGCCAGTCCAAGACCGTTCATTATGTGACCTTGCCCATGGTCCAGGATCATCTCATGGTCAGGGCACGCAAATTCAAACCTTACGTCCTGGAATATGCAAAGACCTACGGCGTGAGTCCCAATCTGGTCTATGCGATCATGAAGACCGAAAGCGATTTCAATCCCTATGCGGTCAGTCACGTGCCCGCCTATGGCCTGATGCAGATCGTACCCGCCAGCGCAGGGCAGGACGTGTCCGGTTTCCTGGATGACAGGCAGGGGGTTCCATCGCGTGATTTTCTTTTTGTCCCCCGTAATAATATCCGCTACGGCGCAGCCTATCTGCACATCCTCCAATACAAGTATCTGGCCCAGATCGCAGATCCCATTTCCCGGGAATACTGCGTTATTGCAGCGTACAATGGCGGTGCTGGAAGCGTGCTCCGGACCTTTGACAGCAATGGGAACAGGGCATCGGACAAAATCAACAGCATGCATCCGGGCAAGGTCTACGACACGCTGATTAAAAAGCTACCGGCCCAGGAGACACGCAATTACGTGCGCAAGGTTGTTCAGGCCAAAAAGGAATTTGTTCATTTATAACGCATGTCTTGTATTGCTGGCCTCATTGTTGATCTCGCTTCGGAATAAGCAGATATGAATTCCAATAACTGAACAGTGAACAAAATTGTATGCGATATCCGTTGCGTTGGTTGGATAATTTGTCCGATACTATTCGATTGGCATGCTTTTGTACTTCTCTTTTGAATTACCCGCACCATCAGGCCCAGATGGCTTTTCATGTATGTCAGTTCAGATGTCAGCAGCTACCTGTTATCCTGATAGTTTGTTTGCAATTCCGGGCTTTCAGTCTGTCGGCAATTACCGAGCCATAGGCCTGTGGATTTGGAGAGATCCTTCGCCCATGCATGAACCAGCTTCGGCCGTTATGATCGATTGTTTGAAAAAGTGTCGTTTATTGATCACGTCGTTACCCAACAGGACCCGGATTTTGATATTGGGTCGCCCAAGTTCCTTGACTTCATCAACCTGCTGGTCGCCGGGAATCTGGCTTTCCACGGCGTGGGCATCGTGAGCGTAGCCCGGACAATAGAAAATCGTGGACGTTGCGAATGTGAAACGGCTGGCATTGGTTAATCGTTTTATAGAGAAAGATCTCTTGCTGAGGAAATTTCCCACCAGATGAGCCATGCCATTGACGCCGTTCCCGTTTGAAATTTCGATTTCTGCCTGGGCAACCGGGGGAATATTCTTGGCGGGTTGGTTGGGTGAACTGCAGCTTGTTGTCGGTTTTGAAAGGGGAGTAGCTTTCCCTCTCCCTTTCGAGTGCTCGAATTCCTGTAATGCAAGCTGATACTGTTCATTTTCGGCATAGGCCAATCCCAGGTTGTTCCTGTAGATTGGATTGGTTCCCTGCATACGTACTGCCTGTCGAAACATTTCAATGGCAGCGGGCATTTTGTGTTGTAAGAGATAACAATATCCAAGATTATTGATGAGATCCTCGCGTTTATCATTCAATTCAAGGGCTGCTTTGAAGACCATTTCTGCTTTGAAATAGTCTCCAAGCTGATCATAGGTCACGCCCATGGCGTTTAATGCCTTGATATGCCTTGGATTATTTTGAAGAACCCCTCGATATTCCGCAATGGCTAGGTTATATTTCTTTTTTTGCTGAAAATAGCGTCCTTTTTTATATTGAGCATTTTCTTGTCTGACCGGATTTATGGTTTTGCCGAAATCCTGCCACAAGGTTTGATTTTCTGCAGTTTGTTGGGACTCCTTGTCCCACGAAAAGCTCATCCAGGAGTTTACCGTGGAACACCCGATCAGAAGGCTGATCAAAAAGGCAATCCCCAACACTTTGGCTGCGCTCACTCCCGAAATTTTCATTGCAGTATCTCCTGAATAGCGACTTTTTTACTATATTGTAAGCAACCCCTTTTAGGGTACCTGCGTGTTCCCTGTTATCCGGGCTTTGCTTCGGTTTTCACTGGCCAGGATATAAAATTCGGGCTTGATTTCAATGGCTTTTTGGAAGCTGGCATCCGCACGTTGGTATTTACCCTGTTTCAGATACACGCATCCCAAATTATTGTATGCTTCGGCGGCACTGCCGGTTTTTTTGAACCAGTCCAGAGCTTCGGGATACCGTCCCATTTGTGCGAGCATCAGTCCTATATTATTGTACACTTTTTCATGTTTATACCCTTTTCCCAGGGCTCTCATGAAGTTTGTCAGGGCCTTGTCATGTTCTCCCGACAATGCGAGGGAAACCGCTAGGTTGTTGTAGAGTTTGCCATTTTTAGGATCAATCAGAATTGCTGCGTGAAAGGCATCCTGGGCCAGCGCGTAATTTTTTTGATAGTCGTGGATGACCCCAAGCAGGTCATAGGCGCGCCACTGACGGCTATCGAGAGTGATGACCTTTTTCAGGTGAAGTTTTGCCTGAGCAAAATCTTCAGATTGGAAAAATGTCTGTCCCAGGGCCAGATGGGCCAGGACGTATTTCGGGTCAAGTTTGACAGTTGTCCGCAATTCCTTGACCGCATTGGCGAACTGTTTGTCGGCAAGGAGCAGAACCCCCTTCTTGTAATGCAGTCGGGCACTCTCGGGATTCTGGAGCAGGGCTTTTTCGTATTCCAGCAATGCGGTCTGCAGTTCGCCTTGATGCACAGACATGTCACCTGCCCGTTCCAGTTCTTTCTGGGCGATTTTCTCTGTTGACTGGGGTTGCGCTTGTTTGGATGCTCTGTATTGTTCCAGATAGTAATCTGCTTTTGAAGTGGGCATTGCCGGTTTTGTGGCAGCACATCCACCCAGCGTAAATCCCGTCAGTATCAGAAGCGTTATCCATAGTTTCATGATGTGCCCTTGGGTAGGTGTTGATCCATTTACTGGCCACTTGTGATAAAATTCTGTGCGATCCGGATTCCAGCGGGTCCGAGAATGACGACCAGCAAGGAGGGGAAAATGAACAGTGCTGTAGGAATAGTCAGTTTGACAGGAATTTTGGCCGCCATTTCCTCGGCTTTTTGTCTGCGGTTGGTTCTGAACGTATCTGCGTACAATCGTAATGCCTGGCTGATGCTTGTTCCGAATTTCAGGGTCTGGATCATCAGTCCTGCAAAATCTTTGATTTCATCCAGGCCGGTACGACGGGCCAGGTTGTTCATGGCGTCCTGCCTGGATTTTCCTGCCCGGAGTTCCAGGGTGACCAGACTGAATTCCTGACTGAGTTCACGGTTACTCATACCGAATTCTTCAGCTACCCGATTGAAGGTCGAGTCCAGACCAACCCCTGCTTCGACGCAGACGACCATGAGGTCCAGGGCATCCGGAAATGAATGCGACAATGTCTCCCGCCGTCTGTTGGTCCTGTTTTTCAACCATAGATCCGGCAGGTAGATTCCCGTAAGGGCCAGCATAAGGGCGATTCCGGCTGTGTTCATAGGCTGCAGAATAATATGAAACCGGAATTTGGCCAGCAGAAACAGGGCTGCCAGGCAAAAAGCCAAGATCAGTTTCACGCCCCAGAAAATAAATACCGCGTTGGTATTTTGAATACCGGCTTGCAGAAATTTCATCCGCGTTATGCCGTATGAAGGGGCAGAGTCCTGGAGTGCAAATGTTCCGAGTCGGCCTAAAAATCGAGCCATGATATTTTGTTTGCGATCAGCCTGACTCAATGTTGTTCCTGATGCGGAAGTATTCTCGTCGTTTCTGGACTGTCTGATTTTGGACAATATCCGTTTTTTCGAGAATATGTATCGGAGGTAACGAAATATGACAAAAACAAGAAAACAAATGGTCATAAACATCATGCAGGATGCAAAAAATGGGACAGTGAATAGGTTCATGGATGCCGTCTCCTGTTCGCAGATCAGATCTTGATATTTACAAGTTTTTTAATGGCAATTATTCCCAGGAACATCATGATGCCAGCAACGGAGAGCATGACTCTGCCGACATGCTCGGTGAATAACAGGGTGACATACTCAGGTTTCAGGATATACATCAGCCCGGCAACAATAAAAGGCATCAGCACCAGTATCACGCCACTGCCTCTGCCTTCGGCAGTCAACGTCCTGACATGCTTATAAAAGATAAATCGTTCCCGGATAAGTTTTGCATTGCCTTCCATGATTTCCGCCAGGTTTCCGCCTGTTTCACGCTGCATGATTACGGCAAGAACGAAAAATTTGACTTCCTGGGTGTCGATGCGTCGGGCCAGATTTCTGAGGGCCCTCTGGACGCTGATGCCAAAATTGACTTCATCAATCACCGTGGCGAATTCGGCTCCCACAGGATTATCGAACTGTTCCGAAGCCAGTTTCAGCCCGGCGGAAAAAGAGTGCCCGGCCCGCAGGGAACGAGCGATCAGATCAAGTGCCTCCGGAAGTTGTTTCTGGAAAAGGGCCATGCGGATTTTTTTTTTGCGCTTCAGGTATGCCCAGGGCAGGAGTACTGCAATGGGAATACCGGCAAAGGCGAGTGGGAATTGTGGACAGCAGATGGTTATCGTTGCGTATGCGGCGAATCCCAGGGTCAGGGACATAAGAATGAAAACGCCAAGCGGGTAGGATGCGTCGGCTTTTTTTCTGAGACCTTCCAGCTTTTTGAATCCCGGGATGAAGGCCAGTATCTTGTTCAGCAACGGAATCGAACTCAAGCTTTCCGATCGTAATATGTCAGCATTGGCTTTCGTAGTACTGGATAGTTTTTTCAACCGTTTCTTGAGTTTGATCCGCTCAGGGTTTTTGATCGCACGAAAGGCATAGGACAGAAGTTCGATCACACAGACAATGGTGATGAAGATAATCATGCTCAGTATGAAAATATTCATGGCAACCTCTTACCTGATCATTACAACTCAATGGATGAGAACGGATCGAACAGGGTATTGGGTACATCAATTCCGGCCAGGTTGAAGCGTTCGATAAATCGAGGTCTGATGCCGTGAAAAACAAAGCGTCCGCGCACGGTACCATTTTTTCCGATCCGACTTTGTTTGAAGGAAAAGATTTCCTGAAGGGTGATCACATTGCCTTCCATGCCGGTAATTTCCTGCAGGCTGACTAGCTTCCGGGAACCGTCCGACATTCGTGAAATCTGAATGATGACATCGAGAGCGGAACTTATGAACCGCCTGATAAAGTCACTGGGAATATTGAAATTGGCCATGGCAACCATGGTTTCCATCCGCATCAAAGCGTCTCGGGGAGAATTGGCATGAATAGTGGCGAGGGAGCCGTCGTGGCCTGTGTTCATGGCCTGGAGCATGTCAAAGGCTTCCTGGCCCCGGACTTCACCGACAATGATACGGTCCGGGCGCATGCGTAAACTGTTGATGACCAGTTCCCGCTGGCTGACCTGTCCGCGGCCTTCCATGTTCGCGGGGCGGGTTTCAAGACGAACAACATGATCCTGCTTGAGTTGCAGTTCGGCAGAATCCTCAATAGTTACAACTCGTTCGTTATGAGGGATGAAACGCGA
>JAQVZR010000046.1 GCA_028708105.1 Desulfoplanes sp.
GGGAAACCGTTGGTAAAAGTATGCACCAGAATTCTGCCCCGGTCATCTTCAATAAAGGCGTAGTTAATATCTTCATCAACGGCGAGCAGTTCATCGACCATGGCCTTTAATTGCAATAAGTCCGTGGATAAAAGGGGGTCCGTCGCCCGCAGAGCGAGGTTGCCTGCCAGTACCCTTCCTCGTTTGAGAAATTCCTGAACCAGAGCATTGGACGCAATGGGAGTGACCGAGAGAGTCACTATCAAAGAGGAGAAGATGACAATCAGGGCAATACCAATATTGACCTTGGTGTGCACACGCATGCGGGCGAAGGTTTTCAGGAGGTACCTCCATGAGACTGGCTCTGTGGCTGAGAGGTGGTTTCGTCCGGATCAAAAAGCCCAAGATGGGCTGCAAGGAGACGGATGGGATCGTAATCGCTGTCTGTTGTAGGGATAATATCCTTCATGTCCGCTGCCTGGAGGATGGCGGCCTGTTTCGGATTATTTGCGGACAACCTGAATAATGCGTTTGCAATGAGGGTGATTTTTTTGGGGTCCAGATTGCTGCGGGCAGAATAGACCCAGCCTGGATAGGCTGGGGTTGTGGCCAGAATGCGTATCTGGCTAGTATCGATCTTTTTTTTAACCACATCCAGGGAGCCTTCCCGGATAGATGCAATGTCGTATTTCCCGGCGTACACGGCCAGGATGGCTTTTTCCTGTTTGCCGGCCGGGCCGGGGGCAAAATCCACCTTGGCGAACATATCTTTGGTGATGCCCTGATCAAGAAAATATCCCAGGTCGAAAAGATATCCGCCTGCAGAAAGGGGATCTACGGCAATCCAGCGTTTCCCGGCACAGTCCTTAAGCGTTGTGATGAACGGATTGTCTTTGCGGGCAATGATCTGTCCCCGGAAGGTTGGCCTGCCAGAAGAAGGTTCAACAATCCGGGCAAAAGCCCGCGCTCCAGCCTGAGCAAGTTGTATATATACCATGGGATTGGAAAAAGAGATGTCAATTTTTCCCTCTTTGACCATCTGCAGGTGTTCCTCAAAGGTATTGGGAAACACCTGCCGTATGGGGAGATTTGTTTCTTGAGAGAGATATTTAATAAGCGGGTTGTGGCGATGATAGGAGACCGTATGGGAATATTGGGGGAGATAGGCATAGGTCAGCGCCGGTTGCCGCTCGGGAAGGTGGATTTCTTTGCGTTTGGTCATATCCACCCGGACAACCTCTTCACCACGGTCGCAGCCCTGGATAATGGACAGGAGGAAAACAGCCAGAAGTCCGAGGCTGAGGAGACGGATACGGGACATTCTGATCCTAGAGAGACGTATCCGGAAATTGGGATGTGAGAGGGGAATGATGGCTGTCATGCCGGTCTTCCGGTTGTGAGTTCGTCGGGGTGTTGTCTGGTGTCGAAGTATTCCATGGTGCTAATTCTCCAGATTGTCGGACGTCTTCTTTGTGCATGGTTGTAAGCCCTGCAAACCAGGGGAGGTAGGGTTTGAGGCGAGAAAATCCCACCCTGAGCACAATATAGGCACTGATGAATGCAAAGGGATATTCCAATTGCCATCCAATCCAGGGAACCGTGGTGACGGTTATTCCGGAAAATCGTTGCTGCAGCCATGCCAGGGCAAAAGGTGCGGGCCACAGGGATACGGCAAAGAGCGATGCCTGGGCAAAAAAGACCTTGCCAAAATATTCATTGGCCCAGGTATTGGCAGCTTTATAACTCAGTTTGTCCTTTTGTTTGATAGCACTGACTGAAATATTGTGCATGCGCACCATTTTGGTATTCAATGATGCATAATAGTGCCTGTTTACGAGATAAACAAGGCCCATGCTGACTTCCCCGAAGAGGACACAGGTGAGGGCCAGGGCTCCTGTTCCAAACCAGAACGCAAAATCCGGCGTGGCCTCAAAAAGGCGATAGGGGGCGATAAAAAATGCGTCCAGTAGATAATAGAGTGCTGTCCAGCTCATGATAATGACCTTCGCGGTGTTGTCGGAAGCGCGCGTGCATGGGGGGTTGGGAGGTGTCAGGCGGAAAAATATACGAGGATAAAGCAGGTTCCCGTGTATACACGGGAACCTGCTTATCGTCCAGATACTCGGTTCGTGGGAACCGTCTTTGTCTAGAACGGAGGCAAAAGACTGAATCCGAGGAATCCTTTGGAAGTATAGCGGATACCGACGTAGAGCGCCAAGACTACAAAGAGGCGTTTCAGCCAGATTTCAGGAATATATTTGGATGTGCGGGGGCCAACGAAGGAGCCCACAAGGACACCCAGAAGCTCTATGCCGATGAGGGGCCAGAATACGGGGGTGTCACGAACAACCATGTAGGTGAAAATGGAGGTTACCATACCAACCAGGACCGCAAGACTGGAAGTTCCGGCAACTAGGTACATGGGCAGACCGGCAATACTGGTCAGAAAAGGAACCAGAATAAAGCCGCCGCCGACGCCCAGAAAGGAAGCCAGGGATGCAATGACAAAGCCGCCGCAAACGGGAATCAGGGGGTTGAAGGAGAATTCTACGCCATAAAAGGTGAACACGCATTTTTTCAGGCTGAAACTCAGAACTTTGACGCCCTGGTCTACCTGGGATGCTTCGGAACGTCCCTTACCCATGTTGGCAGCTTCAAAGGCCTTGGCTGCTGCCTTGGCCTTTTTTTTGCCGTCCTGTCCCTTGGGGGTTGTTTCATAAAACAGGTAACAACCCAGGAAGAGAACAAACAGACCAAAATAACCGATATATGCTTTCAGGGAAATCTGTCCGGCTGTGAGCCAGGGGACAAGATAGGAACCGGCAACAGAACCTGCGGCCAGGCAGAGGGCCAAAGGCAGAACCAGACGTCCCATTTTATAATAGTTAAACGAAGCGGATGCCGCCGATGTGCCGACCAGCCACTGGTTGGACACCCGGATGGAGTCTGTCATCAGTTTGTTTAAAACAGGGGATGTCTTTTTAAAGCCGGAAGCAAAGTTACTCAGCCCGAAAATGGTGATATGGCCAACACCGGCCATAATGCCACCAAAGGCTCCAACCGTGGAAAAAATCCAACCTACCCAAATGGCCCAGCAGAAGGCGATCACTAGATTGATATCCGGAGCCCCGTTAATGCCCAGAAAACCGGTTGCGGATTCGGGGTTTATCTGTCCCGGTCCAGCGCCCTTGGGGGTTGCATTGATGGCATCCTGCAGTCTACCGGCCCAGGCAGGGTCGAACCAGATGACTATGGCCAGTAGCGCCAGAGCCATGATGAGAAAATGTCGTTTTGATACAGTCATGTACGAATCTCCTTTATATGATTGTTTTTTTCCTGTCCCTCGCATGAAAGACGGGAAGCGTGTTGCCATGGAATCCAGGTGTTTCGGATTTTTCTGATTATGCCTTTTTGAAAATGATGAGCGGACAGTTTTTGCAGATATCTTGTCCGGGGAAACCGTCGCCTGGCTTGGTAACGGATGCGCTGGTTTCTTTAACTCGTGTGGCAAAGCGTTCGACAACGGATGCAAACTGTTCGCCGGGGATGATGACATTGATTTCGCCACGTTCAGTTTTGCCGGCGTTGTAGCTTCCAGAACATGCCGGGAGCATGTTAAATTCTTTTTTTTGGTAGCTGCTGACATTGCCGCCACAGGCCGAAGAGTTCATGCAGATTGTGGGGCGCAGGGGGTGGGTATCGGTGGCGGCCATGTAGTCGACAGCCAGATGGTAGGCCTGCATGTTGTCGCAATAAAAGTGCACAGTATCAGGCTCAAAAAGGCCGTCGATTGATCCCAAAGGAGCTACGGCGATACCCAAGAGACCTTCGGGCATGCGGGCCTTGGTTTTGACGAAACGGGCCGCCTGATCCAGATCTTTGGTATATTTTGCATGGCTCTTGACTTCGGCGTCGTCAAAATCTTTCCAGCCGAAATTGTATTTAGCGTTGGTGCAGGCCAGATCTTCCTCTGTGCCGTAAACGATTTGCCCCTTCATGCGTGCTGCAATTTCCCATTGGCAGAAAGTGAGCTTTTTGGCAGGGGTATAATACTCTGCCTTACTTTTGAACTCGTCGACTTTGTCTTGATCGTAGAAAAATTTTACGGCAATGGGATAATGATAGAGCCGCATTTCTTTCATGAGCAGTTCCTGCATTTCTTGGTACGTCATATCTTTCCCTCTGGCTGGTTTAGGTTGCGTATGATAGGGACGTAAAACATGTCCTGAATCATATAGGATACGTGGTCCATGTTCGTGATTATCCGCTGTGTGATATTTTGCACATACGGTGCGCAGGACATATTTATTGTGTGTTAAGAATGCAAAAATGAGAAAAAAAGAACTTTTTTGGATAATATTTACAGAGGGGGAAGAAACATTTTATAACATATTGTGAATATTATCACGATATGTTATTTTTACTCTTTAATATCAAAGTGTTAAATGTAATTTTATAGAATATAGCAAATGATTATGATTTTATCAACGTGCTATGTTGTCTGGATTTTAAAACCAATCCCTTTGACCTTAGCACAAAGGATGGCTAGAAATGGGAAAAATATTTTTTTCACAACTGATGGAAGGAATTATTATGGCAACTATTCTTGTGCTTGACGATGTTCAGGACGCTGGAATTCTCATCAAACGGATTTTATCGCGCAAGGGACACTGCGTGTATCCCTTTACGGAAGAGGAAGAGTGTCTGTCCTTTGCCCGTACGCATCCTGCGGATTTGGCCATTCTTGATATGAAATTAAAGAAGATGAGTGGCATAGATGTGCTGGAAGAGCTGAAAAACATTTCTCCCGAGATCAAAGTGATGATGCTTACAGGGTATCCGAGCCTGGAGACCGCTCGTGAGTCTCTCAGTCTGGGAGCCGTGGAATATTGTGTTAAGCCCATCGACAAGGATGAGCTGGAAAGCAAGGTTGCTGAAATTCTGGGACAGTGACCGGCCTCTGCTGTGCGTGTGGTCGATAAAAGGAGGGCGTGGGAGTATGCAGTATATAGGGCGTCGTGGGCAGGACGCAGCAGTGCCTGGCGCTCAGCACGTTGTTCATTGATAGTTCAATGCTATGAGCCGATTGTGTAGGGGAAATGTACGGACCGTCCGTTTTTCGTTCTCCATGGAAAGAACGGAAAGTATTTGTTTCCCTACGGCGTGCAATTACTTTTGTCTGCAGGTCTTTTGTCTCCGGGTCCAAAAACAGCCAATACAAGGAGCTTTTCATGTTAAATCCCCTTGTTCGTCATATGGTCAGCAAGATTTTTTCTCCAAGATCGTTGTTGCGTACCAAGTATCGGGCGTTCAAGGACGTCCTTCGATGTGATGCTATCGGATTGGAGCTTATCGCAGACCTTGAAGAGATCTGTTACCTGGAGCAGTATGCCGACTGGGCCAGGATTGCATGGCTCTGTGAACGGCTGGGCGTATCCACTCAGCGCATGATCTGTGGACTGCAGAAAATGGACCCGGCCTTGAGCCGAGGGCTTCTGGAGCGCCATGCCGAAATCCTGGAGGCCATCAGGGCCGAGCTTGTATCCCCCGTTCCTTCGACCTCTCCCCCCTATGTTCTGCTGCTGGATGATCATGCCACTGACCCAACCCTGGTGGGAGGGAAGGGTGCTACGCTGGCCCGTATCGCAGGAGTGCCCGACATACCGACGCTTCCGGGATTCGTGATTACGGCCAATGCTTTTCATCTTTTTTTGGAACATAACGGACTGCGCGAAAAGCTGGATCGCTGTCTGCGCAGTATCCGGCCGTGCAAAACCAGAAAAATGCAGGAGCTTGCAGCCATTATGCAGAAAGAGATTATGGCCGGAGAGATCCCGCCGGTTGTGGTTCTCCCCATTCTGGAAGCTGTGGCTTCTCTGGCAGAGGCCAGCTCCTCTCCGCAGCTGATCCTGAGAAGCAGCGCCGTAGCCGAAGACAGTGCGGTTTCCTTTGCCGGTCAGTATCTGAGTGTTGCCGGGGTGAAGACGCCGGATATTCTCCTTGCGTATAAGAAGATCCTAGCGGGAAAGTACAGCGCCAAAGCCATGTTTTATCGCATTTTTCATGGGTTGAGTGATGTGGAGACCCCCATGGCTGTAGTTGTTCAACCCATGCTTCGGCCTAGGGTAAGCGGAGTGACCTACACCCGTGATCCAGGGCAGGCACGTCATTGTATGGGCATCTACGCTGTTTTCGGTTCCGGCGAATCGCTTATGGATGGTGCGACCAGGGCTGGAGTTACATTTTTTGACAGGAATAAGGATGATTTTATAGAGCGGGTTCAGGATGTTGCGTTGTTGGATCTTGATCAGTGTCGGGCATTGGTCAGGCTGTGTTTACGTCTTGAGGAGATCCAGGGATGTCCTCAGGATGTGGAATGGGGACTTAATGAGGACGGTTCCTTTGTTATTTTGCAGACCAGGCCTATTGGCGGGCAGGTCGAGGTGACGGACCCGGTTTCCCCGGGAAGCACGCAGCCTCCCCCTCCACTACCCGTGTCCGTGTGCCGTGCCGCAGCGGGAATCGCCACCGGGCCCGTATACATTTTGCAAAATTGGGACGATCTGGACATGGTTCCGGAGCAATGTATCCTGCTGGTTCCGGGACTCAGTCCCGAATTGGTGCAGATTATACCCAAAGTGCGGGGGGTGCTGGCCAAAACGGGGAGCAGGGCCTGTCATTTTGCTTCGGTGGCCCGGGAATGCGGGGTTCCTGTACTCATTGGTCCTGAGATGGATGCTGTGCTGCGACCATCCATGGTGGTCACCATGGATGCGGATACAGCTCTTCTCTATGAGGGTGAGGTTGAGCCCTTGCTCCAAAAGCCCAAATCCGGAAAGGGACGGCACTCGTTATTCGGAGAAAAGCGTCTTGCCCGGATCATGTCACCTGTGACCAGGCTGACTATGACTGATCCGGATGCATCCGATTTCGTTGCCCCCAACTGCCAGTCCTTGCATGATATTATCCGTTTTGTGCATGAACAGGCCGTAGAAGATATGTTCGATCTGGTGAATAAAAACGGGCGGGGATTGTTCAGGGCCAGAAAACTTGTGTCCGATTTGCCCCTGTCCATGTATGTACTGGATTTGCAAAATGGTCTGTCGAGTACAGCCAGGGGGCGGGAGATAACCCCGGACGATGTGGTCTGCGTTCCATTCAAGAGCCTATGGGAGGGACTTTGCAGCCCTGATATCCTCTGGGATGACCGGATGCCGCATATGGATTGGGAAGCCTTTGATCGGATCAGCGCCGGTATTTTCAGCAAGGATACGGCCTTGCTGTCCAGCTATGCCGTGATTACAAAAAGGTATACGCACCTGATGCTACGTTTTGGGTACCATTTTTCCGTGGTGGATTGTCTGTGCGGGGATGAACCCCAGAATAATTATATCCATTTTAGGTTTAAGGGAGGCGGGGCCGCTTATGATGGCCGGGTCCTGCGTCTTGAATTTATCACCAGAATTTTGAGCGCCAGGGGGTTTCAGGTCGTCAGCAAAGGGGATCTTCTGGACGCCAGGATGGCCCGTTGTAACGCTGCGGACATCAGGGCCGGGCTGATTGTCCTTGGCCGTATCCTGGCCATGACCCGGTTGATGGATATACGTCTTGAGACCACAGAGCAGATAGACGTTCTGGTTGAGGAATTTTATCAGGCATGAAGACGATACGAGCTCCCTTGACATGGGTTACCTCCCAGCTTGCTGTGGGCAGCGCACCTATGTCCGATGCCCGCCTCGATGATCTGCACCGACAGGGCATTGTGGCTATTTTGAATCTCTGTGGTGAGTATTGCGACCTGCATACCATTGAGCAGGCCCATGGGTTCGAGGTCTATTATCTGCCCATTGCCGATGAAGAAGCCCCTGACCTGGAAGCCATGGAACACGGGTTGGCCTGGCTGGATGAGGCCCTGTATCTGGGTAAAAAAGTATTTATTCATTGCCGTCACGGCATCGGAAGAACGGGAACAGTGCTCAATCTCTACCTTTTGCGCAAAGGATTGGGACATGCGATGGCCGGGAAAATTCTCAAGAATTTGCGATCAAAACCTGCCAATTTTGAACAATGGTGGACCGTGCGTAAATATGGCCGTCAGACGGGGCGGCTTACCGTACGTCCGCCGTCCCTTGAAGTGAGCAGGAAGGTCAATTTGCAACCGTTTTTGAAAGAATATCAGGCAGTGCAGCAGCGCATTGACGGCGAACTGGAAGCCCAGGGCGTGACGACTCTCTGCGGGAAAAACAATGCTGCATGCTGCAGAACCCCCGTACGTATGACGCTGATTGAGGCCGAGCATCTGCGCAGTATCCTTGATGTCACCATGCGAAGCCGGGTTCGTGCAGAGATCATTGCAAGGGCGGCCCTGGTTGCTCGCAAGGAACGGGAGATGGAGGGCCGTGTTTTGGCATCCGGCAAACATTGTCTCTACGCTTCCCACAGTCTCTGCCCCTTTTCCCAGAACGACGAATGCCTCATCTTTGGCCAGCGCCCCCTGCAGTGCCGGACCTTTGGCCTTTCGGACACAAGTAAAAACCGTTTATGGGGAGAGATTATTGCGCCTGTCCTGGATCAGACTTCAGGAGATGTATTCTTTGCATTGACCGGCTCCTTTCCCCCTGCGGAACTTCCTCTTTTTTCTTTACCCGACGTCGCCTCGGGGCGGTATGCCTCCATGTTTTTTCATATGATCAAGGAAAAGCAATCCACTGCAAAGATACCCGTGCCCACAGGCTAATGGTTGGGCGCAATGCCTCGGCCGCGAAGGGGGCAGATCGAGGAAGGGGACATGACGTTGGTCATGCATACGGCTTGCAATGCGGGGAGGGGACAATCTGCCGGATTTCGGAAAAATACTAAACCAAACCCAGTTTCAGACCCATAGTTTTCGAACAAGTTATCACTGTTCAATTCTTTTTTCACCGCGAAGGGCACGAAGGAACGCGAAGGGTGAAGAATCTGGGATAGATTGAGCTTTGTTTTGTTGCTTTTCTTCGCGTTCCTTAGCGTTCTTCGCGGTGAA
>JAQVZR010000047.1 GCA_028708105.1 Desulfoplanes sp.
TTTTTACTGATTTTTTTCCTGGCTCGGGATAGCCCTGTTCCAGTCCCATTGTCTCGGGTGCAATGCCCATGGCTAGGCCCAGAATCTGGGTGAAGAGGATTGAGGGGATACGGGGGATGCCTTGTACGGGGGGAACATTTTCAAATTGGAGCTGGCAATAGGGGCATCCCGTGCACAGGTACTGGGCCCCTTTTTTGTGGGCCAGGTCCAGTTTTTTCCGGGTCAATCCATAAGCCATCTCATTGTCGATGCCTAAAAGCGGTGCTCCGCAGCAGTCGTATTTGTTGTCCCAGGCCAGGGCTGTCGCCCCTGTGGTTTCCAGCATTTCTTCGAAAATGGAAGGGGCCACGGCATCATCGAACAGGGTGATGTCACTGGGGCGCAGGGCGTGGCATCCGTAATGGGCCGCAATTTTGAGATCCGTAAAGGGAGTGGTTACCGCAGCCTTGATTTTTGTGAGCTCGACTTCCTGATACAGGATATTGAAGAGATGGCGTATGCGGGTTTTTCCCGCATAGTGGAGCCCTTCTTCGGCCAGAAAGACATTGACCTGGTCTTTGAGCTCCGGATCTTCGGCCATGAATTGTTCGGCCTTTTTCAAGGTGCCGAAACAACACATGCACAGAGTCATTATATCCAGGCCCTGGCGTTCGGCCAATGCCAGATTCCTGGCGGCGGAGGTGAGAAAGGCAAGGCGGTGGAAATTGCGCATGGGGTAGCCGCAGCAGGTGAACGCAGGAATATCAACGGGATTGATCCCCAGTTCGTGCAGCACTGCCCGGGTCGAAAGTTCATATCCTTTGACCCGGGTCGGGATCTGGCATCCCAGAAAGAGTGCGTATTGGTTCATGATGGCAAATCCTTGCGGTTAAGCAGCGGAGTGTACGGATCTATACGGTTTTCAGAAAGAGAAAAGTATTCAGCGCGTAGTGCGCAGGAAGATTGGGCTTGCACGGGATCATACCGGCGATCAGGTCATATTGATCTTGGGCTTTTCCCCCGGCGTGGTCGTATTTTCGTAGGCTGCATGCTTGAGACGGTAGAAAAGGTCCACGATGCGCACATTTTGGGGGCAATGTTCCTGGCATTGGTAGCAGGTGCTGCATTCCCAGATCATCTTGGATTTAGAGCACATCTCCGTTAGCCCCAGGCCCAGAGAACACATGATCTGGTGGGGGAGCATGCCCAGTTCTTTTTCCGGGTGTTCATATCTGGCCACCACTGGACAGATTGTGGTGCAGTTCTGGCAGACAAAGCAATAAGAAAATGTCTTGTTCCGTGAAAGCTGGGCCGCGTCTTTGTTTTCCTGTTCCTGGAGCAGCAGGGGGACGTCCGGGCGCATGAGCTGGGCAAAATTTCCCTGCACCCGGGCGAAGGTTCTGGAAACGCTTGCCTGGCTTTGTCGGGTCCATTCAGGGTCCTGCTGCAGGGCCGGGGCATAGGACAGGGGGGAAAGGAGGACGGGGAGATCCGTCTCCGTATCGAGAAGGCGTTTGCGCACCGTCATCCATAATTCTTTGAGATTGATCCCTGACGGGCAGACCGCGAAACATCGGTTGCAGCTGGTGCAGATGAACACCCCGTCCATGAGGGCTCGTTTTTCCTCGGGAGAGATGGCCTTGTTCTCTGCAACTGCTTTGAGCAGCTGCATTTTTTCACCTGGGAGGATGAGGGGGTTGTTCAGAACCCGAGCGGACATCATGGCCGAGCAGACCTGGCTGCATACGGAGCAATGGGTACAGGCTGCGGGTTCCATGGCTTGCCTGACGGCAACCGTTTCGGGCTGACTTTTTTCGTCCATGACCGCATTGGCAAGCAGACTTAATGGCGTGGTGATAATGTGGAAAAATTTGGTGAAGGGCAGGGTTGCCAGCCCTAGAAAACAGGCCAGAATGTGCACGTACCATAGAACGTGTACGGTGCCGGCCCGATCCAGGAAGGTGGCTGCCGGGGCGATGATTTTTGCTGTGGCGTAGCCTGCAAAGCCCCACTTATTGGAAACGTGGCATGAGGCGCAATATTCCTCGTGGGATGTTTTACCCAGGGCAAGACGCTTGGCAGAGATTGTGGGGATCACCGGGGAAACCAGGGCAAAATCTTTTACCCAATAGGCCGTAAGTGCAGTCAGTTCCTGGCTGTCTTCTTTAGGGTCCAGTGCCGAATATTCGGTAACCATATGCATGAATTCGGTGTAGGAAGCCATTTTCATGCCTTCAAGTATGATTCCGGAGACGATAATTGTTCCCAGGAGGACCAGAGCCAAAATATCCTGTTTGTTGGAGGCGAGCAGGTGTTCTTTGATGATAAAACGGCGGTATACGGCAATACCTACACCGGAAAGCACCATTATTCCCAGGAGATCGCGAAGCAGCAGGTAGGGATTGAGTGTGGAGGTGTAGGCTGGAAATATTTTTTCCGTGACCACAGGGGCCATGGCATGCATGAGGGTCAGGAGAACAAAACCTAGAAAGATGAGTTCGTGCATGAACCAGCGTAGTTTCCCTGCTTTGAACAAGGGCCTTTGCAGAAGGATGTCCAGGAGCAGCGCCTTGCCGAGTAGCAAAATTTTTGCGCTGCAAAAGGTCTGCAAAAGTCCGCGTACGACCGCTGTGATTTTTTGACGGGAAGAAAAGGTCGGGGAAGCATGCGCGGAGGGCACACAGAACCATCGGGATATTTTATAGAAAAGCCCGGCAATCAAAAGGGCAATGGAAATCCAGAGAAGTATACTGAAATACATAGGAAAGACTCCTTTATTAAGCTGATTTGACGTATAAAGGATGTACTACTCCGTCCAGAAAATGAAATTTTTCACATTCCTGCCCCTGACCGGCGTGGTTTGTGGGTAAATGAAAGGATATCTCAACGCGTCTAAGGTGAATGTCTTGCTAGCACAAGACAAAAATATTAGTAACGCAACTTCGCTGGAATAAGACTCTCTGCGGTATACGGGGTGTTCCATGGCCTCTGTATGGGAGGTGCTGGGCGGGACAGACTGTTGCACACATAAAAGCTGTGGCAGTCCACCTGTAGCTAAGCGCTTTTTATGGATATATAAATCGGTGATGCTCTATGGCTATACAAAGACAGGCAGGGAATGAACCCCGCAAGGGATATACGCTGGATGACCAGGTTATCGGGGTACCTTGGATTACAAAGTCCCAATGGCCGGTGTTGCAATCGGTTTGCACGGACCGCTGGTTGGTGAACAAGAGATATAGGCAGTGGCAGAAGGAGAATACATCTATCCTCGCCGCCATCCGAAAAGCCGGTATCCGAGCCCAAAAAGTAGTGATCGATGTCGATCATTTCGTTCGCTGGTGTCGTCAGAGTGAACGGCCTGTTACCTGCGCGGCCTTGGCTGATTTTACCAATGCGTGTCTGATGGGTACAGAATTTTCATCATACAAGTAGGCTCTTGTTGTGCCAAGAATCAGGCACCGTTGTAGGTTCACGAGTAGGTCGGGCTGGCAAAAAAGGCAGCAATCCTTAGTTTAAAGGGGCAGAGAAAGTTCGTTTCCCATCTTGCTTTTGGGGGGGCGGGAAATTTTTTGTCTGCTCTTCTTCGTTGCTTTTTCTGAGGGCATGCTCCCCTTTCTGTACGGATGCAGGTAGCAAGGAGTCATAGATGCCACGGGAGTCCCTCCTTTGCAGGCATTGGCATCGGTGGCGGAACCGGCGCAGCGCAGGCAAAATTTTCGGATAACCTTGGGGAGGTTGACGACACTCCCCTGGGGGAGTGTGCCAAAGCGGTAAGGGTGCAGCGGGCAAGTGTCTTCAGGACATTCGGCAACGAGTTTTCTGCTTCCGCCTTGGCAGAGAAGGCAGGTCCTGCGGATGGCTTGGATGGGGCTGACTCGTTTTTGGGGCATATATGAGCCTCGGGTAGATAGCTGAAGGAATGAGATGTATGTTGTTGTTCCCAGTACTCTCGGTCTCTGTGTTGCGGACTCAAGCGCTTGTCAAGCCAAAAAAAGAGAGATGTACTTGTTTTTCTTGTTTGGTCTGATGGTGGTGTGTACCGGATTCCATGGATAAAAGGAATATTTTTTCCCAAACCTGCGGGCCTGTGAACAGATGGGATCCGTCGTTTATGGCTTTTGGGGGGCAGGTGGGCTGGCAGGGGATCTTTTGTGAATAAATGTACATATCCAGTGGATGATTCTTCCGGAGCAAGGTTGATTTTTTTGAGTTTTTGTGCATAACATTTTGATTTTTTGACTACATTGGTTCGGGATAGTCATGGATAAGAGCGATCATGGGAAAATATCCAGCAGGCAGATGTTTTTGTAATCTGCACGGCCTTTGGGTGAAATGCTGTGGAAAAGTGCTTGACAACTTTGTTCGTTTTTGAACAAGTGAAAACCGACCGAGCGTTCACTCGGGAAATTGTAAGGGGCAACCATGACGCTCAAGCAGAATATTTTGGAGTCAGCCACACAGCTTTTTGCCACCAATGGATTCAGAAATACTTCTATATCGGCTATCGCAAAGAGTGCCGGCGCAGCAGAGGGAACCATTTTTCATCATTTTAAGAACAAAGAGGATGTCTTTCTTTGTGCCTTGAACCGGGCCAAAGGATTGATTATTGATGCCGTGGATGAACAGGTAAACAGCAGGCATTTTGCCAACGGTCTGCAGATGGTCGAGGGAGTTATTAACGTTTATTTTTGTCTTTCAGAGCAATTATCCTGGGAGCTGTTACTCCTTTTTCGCAGCCATTCCTATGAATTGGCATCGGTGAATGATGCTTGTCGCACAACAGTGGAAACCATTTATAATTGTTTTTTAAATGCCATGAGTGAGGGCATCAGCATGGGAAAAGAAGACGGTTCCATTGCCGATGTCTCCACGTCCAAGACAGCGGTTATTATTTTCGGAATGCTTAACGGGCTGCTGCGGTTTGATATCGATAATATCTTTCCGGTGCATACTCTTTATTTTGATATTCTTCAGTCGTGTAGAAAAATTTTAACCAATGGAAGTGATGAGGTGCAGATATGATCGCGGTCGTTTCAAAGGTGCTTCCCTTTATGCGCTGGTTCGAGGGATATTCCATGGGCAAATTCAAGCTGGACATGGTGGCCGGCTTGACGGTGGCTCTGGTTTTGATCCCTCAGTCAATGGCCTACGCACAATTGGCAGGTCTTCCTGCCTATTATGGTCTGTATGCTTCCTTTTTACCCCCCATGATTGCGGCACTTTTCGGGTCCAGCCGGCAGTTGGCCACCGGCCCGGTGGCCGTGGTTTCACTTATGACAGCCGCCTCTCTGGAACCGCTGGCCACCGCGGGAAGCGAGGCCTTTGTGGCCTACGCCATTCTGCTGGCCTTAAGTGTGGGTATTTTCCAGCTGATGCTCGGCGTGCTCAGGCTTGGCCTGGTGGTCAATTTTCTGTCCCATCCCGTGGTCAATGGATTTACCAATGCTGCGGCTATTATTATCGCTACGTCCCAGTTTTCAAAATTGTTCGGCGTGTATGTGGACAAGGCAGCACACCATTACGAAACGATCTGGCGGGTTTGCCAGGCCGCTGTGCATTTTACGCACTGGTTCACGCTGTTTATGGCGGTCTTGGCTTTCGGGATCATGTACGGATTGAAAAAAATCAATCCTCGGATTCCCAATGTGCTGGTGGCGGTCGTAGTGACCACACTTCTTTCCTGGGCCATTGGGTTTGAACACAATTATACAGGTTCACTGGATCAGGTCATGTCTCCGGTTGTTCGGGAAAGCGTCGTTGGTTTTAATACCGCCATTGCCGATAATAACCGATACAGTGAAGAACGGACCCGTCTTAGGCACGAACTTGAAGATGTTAAAAAAACGATGGGTGAGCACTCCATTGACGCGCTGGATAAACAGCATGAAATTGACATTATCGCTGCGCGCATAACCAGGGCCAAAGCCAGCGCTCATGTGTACCGTCAGACGATCAGAAGCTTTCTGATGAGCGGCGTTGCCCAGGCAGATGGATCGAACCTTTTTTATCTCCGGAATGATGTGCCTGCCGGGGTGACGACAGATGGTCGGACCTGGAGAATCAAGGCCGGAAATTCTCTGCTCAAAACCGATTCCATTCTGTATACAGGCGGCGGGGCTGTAGTCGGTGTTGTTCCCAGCGGGTTGCCGATCATGAGTTTCCCGAGCATCAATATCGCGACCATTTTAACATTGCTTCCTTTTGCCGCGATTATTTCTCTGCTTGGTTTTATGGAAGCTATTTCCATTGCCAAGGCTATGGCCGCCAAAACCGGGCAGCGGCTTGATCCCAATCAGGAGCTTATTGGCCAGGGATTGGCCAACATTATCGGTGCATTTGGGAAGAGTTATCCTGTTTCGGGGTCCTTTTCGCGTTCGGCTGTGAATCTGCAGGCCGGAGCCGTGACGGGTTTTTCCAGCGTTGTCACCAGTCTGACAGTGGTCATTGCATTGCTTTTCTTTACGCCGTTATTGTATCATCTTCCGCAGGCAGTATTGGCTGCAGTGATTATGATGGCTGTCATAGGGCTTATAAATGTCTCTGGTTTCGTGCATGCATGGAAGGCCCAATGGTATGACGGCGCCATTTCAATCTTCACTTTTTTATGCACCCTGGTCTTTGCCCCGCATCTGGATAAGGGGATAATGGTTGGCGTGGGTTTGTCTCTGAGTGTCTTTTTGTACAAAAGCATGCGTCCCAAGGTGGCAAAACTGGCCATGGCAAGTGATTACTCGTTGCAGTGTGTGGATACGTCGATGCTTGATGAATGCAGGTATATTGCCATCATACGTTTTGACGGACCTCTGTTTTTTGCCAATGCCAGCTATTTGGAAGATCAGGTTTCCAATATTATGCGATCCATGCCTGATCTCAAACATATCCATATTGCGGCCAGCGGGATCAACGATATGGACGCTTCGGGGGAAGAGGCATTGTCTCTGCTTGTGGAACGTGTCCGCAGTGCGGGATGCGGCATATCTTTTTCCGGGGTCAAAGAGCGGGTCCTGGATGTGATGAAACGGACGCATCTGTACGAGAAGATAGGTGCTAAAAATATTTTTTCGACCCTTGAAGGAGCCATTGAACGTCTGTATAACAAAGTTCATCCCAAAGAAGACCCTTCCTTGGGTGAATGTCCTTTGGTTAAATATATACCCAGAAAAAAAAATACAAAGCTGGCAGACAGAACATAGCAGGCTCGCTAAGAATTCACTTTCACAACAAGTGTAAGGTCTTCTAAGCTCGCAGGCTCGCTAAGAATTCACTTTCACAATACATGGACTGATTGCGGCGAAATACAAACCTATTCCCTTTTTGGGGAGGATGATTATGCCTTCAATTACATTATTTCACGGAAATTTTGTTCACTCCAAGGATATTTGTCGCAAAACTGCGGACATTCTCGGGTATCAGATTGTTTACGATGCGGATTTGATCCAGGCGGCCAGTGAACGTTTTGCTATCGCTGAAAACAAACTAAGCAGGGCCGTGTATGAAAAACCATCGGCCTTTGATAAATTCACCCATGAAAAGGCCCGATGTGTGGCCTATCTTAAATCGGTCATTGCCAGTGATCTGGCTGAAGAGAATAAGATCTATTACGGATTTTTGGGCCTCCTCATTCCGGCATCCGTGTCCCATGTGCTTAACGTGTGCCTTGTTGCCGACCGTGTGTCCCGGATAACCGTGGCTACGGCCGCAGGCATGACGGAAAAAGAGGCTTCCAAAGCCATTCTCAAGCATGACGAAAGTTGTATCTTTTGGGCGGAACATGTACATCATAAAGATCCCTGGGATGCATCCCTGTATGATATCATTCTCCCCACAGACAAGAAGGACGTGACCGAATGCGCGGAGATCATATCGTCTTCGGTTAAAAATGATATTCTTATGCCGACGAAGAAATCCCGTCAGGCAGTGGAGGATTTTGTCCTTGCTGCTCGGGTGGAGTTGGCTTTGGCCCAGGCCGGCCATGGGGTGACGGTTTCTGCGGATCAGGGCGCGGTCACTGTGGTCATTGAAAAGAATGTGATCATGCTTGCCCGGTTGGAAGATGAGCTCAAGCAGATCGCTGCCGGAGTGGAAGGGGTTACCGAGGTCTTTACCAAGGTGGGTCCTAATTTCTATCGCAACGATGTGTACCGGCGGTATGATTTTGAAACCCCGGCCAAGGTCTTGCTCGTGGACGACGAACGCGAATTCGTTGAAACGTTGTCCGAACGTATGCTTATGCGCGACATGGGTTCCCATGTGGTATACGATGGTGAACAGGCCCTCACCTTTGTTCAGGAAGAGGAACCGGAGGTTATGGTTCTTGATCTGCGGATGCCTGGTGTCGATGGTTTTGAGGTGTTGCGGAGGATTAAAAAAGAACATTCCAGGGTGGAAGTTATTATTCTTACCGGGCATGGTTCAGAGGCGGACCGCTCCAGGTGTATGGAAATGGGGGCCTTTGCCTATCTGGAAAAACCGGTTAATATTGATAAACTGGCCGAGACATTGAAGGCTGCCAAAGCCAAATACGCTCAGGATTAAGGTGTATTTCCCTGGCCCTGCGCAGGACCGGAGACGGTTTTTTCTGCGCAGGGCCGAACAGCTTGCAGGAACGATTGTCCTCTCTGAAAACAGGGGATACAAAGGGGTCGTCTGTGCGCCAAAACATGAATAGTATCCAGACATTTTTGAATAGATTGCTCCCACCTTTCTGGCGTGAAACAGATCCTAGGAAAGACGCCCAGAGCCTGTTCAGTTACCGGCGGGGCTGGTGGTGGGTTATTCTTTGTACCCCAACGGGATTTATATTGCCGCTGCTCATTCTTAGGGGGATGAATCCCAATCAATATCAGGAGGCCATGCAAACGGACATGGCCTATCCGGCGTATAGGTTGGTATCCAACGTCAAGCGGAGTATTTCTTTTTTTCTCGAGGAGCGCCGTTCGGCACTGACCTTTCTTGTGGAAGATAATTCCTTTGAACAACTGACGGATCAACGTCAC